>NZ_JBHVPD010000041.1:0-76515 GCF_042887525.1 Kitasatospora sp. NPDC057936 | reverse complement strand
GCTGACTCTTAATCAGCGGGTCCGGGGTTCGAGTCCCTGGCGGCGCACAGACAGCCGGAAGGCCCCTTGCGAGAGCGAGGGGCCTTCCGGCGTTTCCGCGTCGGGTGGCGCCGGGACGGCCGGGGGCCGCCCGCCCGCGGGGGACGGGCGGCCCGACGGCTCAGCGCCCGCGCAGCGCGCGGTAGCGGGCGACCAGCTCGGCGGTGGAGCTGTCCAGCTGCTCGGCGCCCTCGCCGGAGAGCAGCACCGGCTCGATCCGCTTGGCGAGCACCTTGCCCAGCTCGACGCCCCACTGGTCGAAGGAGTCGATGTTCCAGATCGCGCCCTGGACGAACACCTTGTGCTCGTAGAGCGCGACCAGCTGGCCGAGCACCGACGGGGTCAGCTCGCCGGCCAGGACGGTGGTGGTCGGGTGGTTGCCCTTGAACGTCTTGTGCGGGACGAGCTCGGCCGGCACGCCCTCGGCCTCGACCTCCTCGGCGGTCTTGCCGAAGGCCAGCGCCTGGGTCTGGGCGAAGAAGTTGGCCAGCAGCAGGTCGTGCTGGGGGACCAGGCCCGGGAGCAGGTCGGCGACCGGCCGGGCGAAGCCGATGAAGTCGGCCGGGATCACCTTGGTGCCCTGGTGCAGCAGCTGGTAGTAGGCGTGCTGGCCGTTGGTGCCCGGGGTGCCCCAGACGACCGGGCCGGTCTGCCAGTTCACCGGGTTGCCCGCGCGGTCCACCGACTTGCCGTTGGACTCCATGTCCAGCTGCTGGAGGTAGGCGGTGAACTTGGACAGGTAGTGCGAGTAGGGCAGCACCGCGTGCGCCTGGGCGTCGAAGAACGCGCCGTACCAGACGCCGAGCAGGCCCAGCAGCAGCGGGACGTTCTCCTCCGGCGGGGCGGTGCGGAAGTGCTCGTCGACGAGGTGGAAGCCGTCCAGCATCTCGCGGAAGGTGTCCGGGCCGATGGCGAGCATCAGCGAGAGGCCGATCGCCGAGTCGTAGGAGTAGCGGCCGCCGACCCAGTCCCAGAACTCGAACATGTTGGCCGTGTCGATGCCGAAGTCGTGCACGCCCTGGGCGTTGGTGGACAGCGCGACGAAGTGCTTGGCCACCGCCCCGGTGCCGGCGTCCAGTCCGTCGAGCAGCCAGGTGCGCGCCGAGACCGCGTTGGTGATGGTCTCGATGGTGGTGAAGGTCTTCGAGGCGACGATGAACAGCGTCTCGGCGGGGTCCAGGTCGCGGACGGCCTCGTGCAGGTCGGCGCCGTCCACGTTGGAGACGAAGCGGACGTCGAGGTCGCGCTTGGCGAAGGAGCGGAGCACCTCGTAGGCCATGGCCGGGCCGAGGTCGGAGCCGCCGATGCCGATGTTGACGACGGTGCGGATCGGCTTGCCGGTGTGGCCCTTCCACTCGCCGCCGCGGACCCGGTCGGCGAAGGCGGCCATCTTGTCGAGGACGGCGTGCACGCCGGGCACGACGTTCACGCCGTCGACCTCGACGACGGCGCCGCGCGGGGCGCGCAGCGCGGTGTGCAGGACGGCGCGCTGCTCGGTGTTGTTGATCTTCTCGCCGCGGAACATCGCGTCCCGCAGCTCGGCGACGCCGGTGGCCGCGGCGAGCTCGCGCAGCAGCTCCAGGGTCTCGTCGGTGACCAGGTGCTTGGCGTAGTCGACGTGCAGGTCGCCGACCCCGAGGGTGTAGCGGCGACCGCGCTCGGGGTCGGCGGCGAACAGCTCGCGCAGGTGCGTGTCGCCGAACTCGGCGCGGTGCTTGCCGAGGGCGGCCCACTGCGGGGTGCGGTCGAGCGGCGTGCGGGCGTCGGCGCTGGTCTCCGACATCGGTGTTCCTCGATTCATCTGGGTGCAGATACCGGCAGGGCCAGGCGGTGAGGGTCTCTTCGCGAGGTCGTGCGGGTTCCGGTGGTGCGCCGACTCCGTTGACGGCCTGCCCGGGGCCAGCCTATGCAACGCCGGAGGGAGCGGCGCACATTCCGTACGGGCACGTCCGGAGTGCGGTGGACTGCGGGTGGACTGCGGTGGACTCCGGGTGGACGCTCCGGCGCGAACGGCGCGTCACTTGCGTTCGGAGCGCAGGTCGAGCCCGCGCAGCACCTGGTCGACGAGCTCCGGGTCGGCGCCGAGCTCGCTGCGGGCGACCAGCATCTCGCGCCGCGAGGCGGCGATCATCTCCTGCTCGACGTCCCGGGCGGCCCGCCACTGGGAGAGCCGCAGCTTCGCCTCGGAGGCCTCCTCCTCGGCGTACTTCTCGGGGCAGAGCCGGGCCAGCCGGTCGTGCTGACGGTCCCGCAGGCGGTCGGCGACCTCGGCGGGCAGCCGGTCCTGTTCCTCCAGTTCGCCCAGCCGGTCGAGCCCGGCCCGGGCGGCGCGCCACCAGAGCTGACGGACGGCCTGCTCGTGCCGGTCCTGGTCGAGGTCGAGCTGGAAGCGCTTGGCCAGCCAGGGCAGGCTCAGGCCCTGGACGAGCAGCGTGAACAGCACCACGCTGAAGGCGATGAAGACCAGCCGGCCGCGCTCGGGGAAGCCGGCGCCGGAGTCGACGGTGAGCGGGATGGCCAGGGCGAGGGCGACGGTGGCGACCCCGCGCATGCCGGACCACCAGAGGACCACGCTCTCCTTCCAGCTGAACGGGGTGTCCTCGTCGTCCCCCGCGCGCAGCCGCCGGGACAGCCAGCCGGCCGGGAGCAGCCAGAGCAGGCGGACCACGACGACGACCGCGATCACCATGCTCGCGTCGCCGATGAAGCCGGTCCAGCCCTGGCCGGCCTCCTTGAGCACGGTGGCGAGTTCGAGGCCGATCAGGCCGAAGGCGACGCCGGTGATGAGGATCTCGACGACCTCCCAGAAGGCGTTGCCGACCAGCCGGTAGGAGACGGCGTCCGCGTCGGCGGCCCGTTCGGCGAGGTAGAGCGCGCAGACGACGACGGCGAGCACGCCGGAGCCGTGGATCTCCTCGGCGATCGTGTAGGCGGCGAACGGGACCAGGAGGTTGAGCGCGACCTGCTGGGTCGGGTCCTCCAGGAGCTCGGCGAGCTTGGTGTTGACCCAGCCGAGCGCGACGCCGACGACGACGGCGAGCACCGCCGACAGGACGAAGCGCAGCACCGCGTGGCCGGGCGAGAAGTCGCCGCCGACCACGGCGTCGATGGCGAGCGAGTAGATGACGATCGCGGTGACGTCGTTGAACAGGCCCTCGCTCTCCAGGATGGCGACCAGGCGGCGCGGCAGGCCGACGCTGCCGGCCACGGCGACGGCCGCGACCGGGTCGGGCGGGGAGACCAGCGCGCCGACCGCGACGGCCGCGGCGAGCGGCAGGGCGGGCAGCAGCCAGTGGACGGCGCCCGCCACCGCGATCGTGGTGACCACGACGAGGGCCACGGCCAGCAGCAGGATCGACCGGATGTTGGCCTTGAAGTAGCGCACCGAGGAGCGCCGGGCGACGGCGAAGATCAGCGGCGGCAGGACCAGCGGGAGGATCAGCTCGGGTTCGACGGAGATGTCCGGGATCTGCGGCACGAGCGCCATGACGATGCCGAGCAGCGTCATCAGGACCGGCTGCGGGACGCCGGTGCGGCGCGCGAGCGGCAGGGTCACCACCGAGGCGAGCAGCACCAGGAAGAACAGGGGCAGCTGGCCCACGGGGGGTTTCCTCTCGACGACGGACGGCTGGGCGGCGGACGACGGACAGCTGGGCGGCGGACGGCCCGCGGCGGACGGCGGGGACGACCGGGCGACGGACGGCTGAGCGCCGCCCAGGATAAATCTGACAATGCGCCCATCCGGGAGGACACGCCGGGAAGGCAGTTGACCTCAAGCGCACTTGAGGTCAGATGATCGGAAGGAAGCACCGGCCGCACCACCGACGAGAGGCAGGACCCCCCGATGAAGGCAGTCACCGTCCCCGAGCCCGGCGGCCCGGAGGCCCTGCGGGTCGTCGAGGTGGCCACCCCCACCGCCGGGCCGGGCCAGGTGCGGGTCCGGGTGTACGCCGCCGGGGTGCAGCCGGTGGACCTCGCCATCCGGGCGGGCTTCCGGCCGCCGGGCGTCGTGGCCGAGGGCCCGCTGGTGCTCGGCAACGAGTTCGCCGGCGTGGTCGACCAGCTCGGACCCGGCAGCTACGGCTGGGAGGTCGGCGACGAGGTGATCGGCTTCCGGGTACTCGACAGCCAGGCCGAGTTCGTCGTCGTGGACACCTCGCACCTGGTCGCCAAACCGGCCGGGATGCCCTGGGAGCAGGCCGGCTCGCTCTCCGCCTCCGGCCAGACCGCGCACATGGCCCTCGACCTGCTCAAGGTCGGCCCGGGCGACACCGTGCTGGTGCACGGCGCCTCCGGCGGCGTCGGCACGGTGGCCGTCCAGCTCGCCCGGGCCTACGGCGCGACCGTGATCGGCACCGCGAGCGAGCGCAACCACGACTACCTGCGCGAACTGGGCGCGATCCCGGTCGCGTACGGCGACGGACTGGTGGAACGGGTCCGGGCGCTCGCGCCGGACGGCGTGGACGCCGCGTTCGACGCCGCCGGGCGGGGCGCGCTGGAGGCCTCGGTCGAGCTGGTCGCCGACCGGGACCGGATCGGCACGGTCGTCGACTACGCGACCGCCGAGCGGCTCGGGCTGCGGCAGCTGCGCGCGGAGCGGACGGCCGCCCGGCTGGCCGAGCTGGTCGAGCTGTGGGAGGCGGGCGGCCTGCGCCTGGAGGTCGCCGAGACCTTCCCGCTGGAGCGCGCCGCCGACGCCCACCGGATGGTCGCCACCGGGCACGTCCGGGGGAAGGTCGTCCTCACCGCGTGACGCCCGTCGGCGGGGCGCCCCGGGCCGATTGTGTGTTTCCGCCGCTGACCAGGTAATGTTCTCCGCGTCAGCAGGCGCCGCTAGCTCAGTTGGTTAGAGCAGCTGACTCTTAATCAGCGGGTCCGGGGTTCGAGTCCCTGGCGGCGCACAGACAGCCGGAAGGCCCTTCGCGAGAGCGGGGGGCCTTCCGGCGTTTCGGCGTTCCCCCTGGGCCGGGGGCGGCCGGTGGCAGGAAAGGTGGGAAACAGGTCATTGCTGCCGTCCCGACCCGCTGACAGGCTGACCGCATGAGAACGCGCAGCGTGGTCGTCGTCCTCTACGACGGCGTGCAGAGCCTGGACGTCACCGGCCCCCTGGAGGTGTTCGCGGGAGCGGGCGCCGCCGCCGGGCAGCCGGGTGCGTACCGGGTCACGCTCGCCGCCGCGGGCGGCGGGCCGGTGCGCAGCTGCAGCGGCCTGCGGGTGCTGCCGGACGCGGACCTGGCCGACGTCGGGCCCGTGCACACCCTGCTGGTGCCCGGCGGGGAGGGCACGGACGCGCCGGATCCGGCCCTGGTGGCGCGGATCCGGGAACTGGCCGACCGGGCCGAACGGGTGGCGTCGGTGTGCACCGGCGCCTTCCTGCTCGCCGAGGCCGGGCTGCTCGCCGGGCGCCGGGCGACCACCCACTGGGCGTACTGCGACGCCCTGGCCCGGCGTTTCCCCGACGTCGAGGTCGACCCCGACCCGATCCACGTCCGGGACGGGCACGTCGCGACCTCGGCCGGGGTCACGGCCGGCATCGACCTCGCGCTCGCCCTGGTCGAGGAGGACCTCGGGCGCGACGCCGCGCTGCTGATCGCCCGCCACCTGGTGGTGTTCCTGCGCCGGCCGGGCAACCAGGCCCAGTTCAGCACCCAGCTGGCCGCCCAGGTGGCCGCACGGCACCCGTTGCGCGAGGTCCAGCGGTGGATCGCCGAGCACCCCGAGGAGGACCTCTCGGTCGAGGCGCTGGCCCGGCGCTCGGCGCTCTCGCCGCGGCACTTCGCCCGCGCCTTCGCCGCCGAGGTCGGGGTCACCCCGGGCCGGTACGTGGACGGCGTCCGGCTGGAGGCCGCCCGGCGCCGCCTGGAGGACACCGGGGACGGGATCGAGGAGATCGCCCGCGCCTGCGGCTACGGCACCCCGGAGGCGATGCGGCGCGCCTTCGTCCGGACCCTGGCCGCACCACCCGCCGAATACCGCCGCCGCTTCCACCCCAGCCCTCCCGGAGGAAACTGATGCGCATCGCCGTCCTGCTGTACGACGACTTCACCGCCCTGGACGCCGTGGGCCCGTACGAGGTGCTGTCCCGCATCCCCGGTGCCGAGGTGGTGTTCACCGCGGCCCGGCGGGGGCCGGTCCGCACCGACATGAAGAGCCTCGCGCTCACCGCCGACGCCGCCCTCGACGAGGTCGACACCGCCGACGTGCTGCTCGTGCCCGGCGGCCCCGGGACCGAGCCGGCCCTCGCCGACGGGGAACTGGTCGACTGGGTGCGGCGGGTGGACGCGACCACCACCTGGACCACCTCGGTCTGCTCCGGCTCCCTGCTGCTCGGCGCCGCCGGACTGCTCGCCGGACGCCGGGCCACCTCGCACTGGTGCTGCCTCGACGCGCTGACCGGCTTCGGCGCCGAGCCGACCGGCACCGAGCGGGTCGTCATCGACGGCAAGTACGCCACGGCCGCCGGGGTCTCGGCCGGCATCGACCTGGCCCTGACGCTGACCGGCCGCATCGCCGGGGACGCGACCGCCGAGGCGATCCAGCTGGTCATCGAGTACGACCCGCGGCCCCCGTACTCGGCCGGTTCCCTCGCGACCGCCCCGGCGGGTCTCGCGGACTCGTTGCTGAGCACCAACCTGCTGCTCGGCTAGGGCGTTCGGTCAGCCGCGGCGGGCCGGGAAGCCGTGGGTGCGGGCGGCGAGGACCGCCGCGAGGGCGGGGAGCACCAGGGCGAGCACCGTCCACGGCAGTGCGCCGGTGCCGAGGCGGCCGAGCACGAGGCCGCCGACCACCCCGCCGCCCGCCATCGCGGCGTTCCACAGGGTGACCAGCATCGCCTGGGCCGCGTCGGCCTGCTCCCCGCCGGCGTCGCCGACGGCGGTCTGCAGCAGGGTCGGCACCCCGCCCCAGCCGAGGCCCCAGAGGAGCGCCGCGAAGTAGACCAGCGGCGCGCTGCCGGACCCGACCGCGAGGACGCCCGCCGTCACCGCGACCAGCAGCGCGCCGCCGATCGTCAGCGCACGCAGCCTGCGGTGGATGTGCGCACCGACGAACCAGATGCTCACCAGCGAGGCCAGGCCGAAGACCAGCAGCACCGAGTCGGTCGAGCCGCCGAGCCCGGCCCGGGCGAGGAAGGGCGCGATGTAGGTGAACAGGATGGTGTGCGCGAGCACGAAGAGCAGGGTCACGGCGAGCACCGGCACGACCCCCGGCACCGTGAGCGCCCGCCGCAGCGGTGCCCGCTCCCCCGCCGTCCTGCCGGGCTGGTCCGGCAGGACGGCGGCGGTCCAGCCGATCACGCCGAGCGCCAGCGCCGTCATCGCCAGGAACGGCACCCGCCACGAGAGCGCCTGACCGGCGAAGGTGCCGGCCGGGACCCCCAGGGAGAGCGCCACCGGGATGCCGGCCATCGCGATCGCGATCGCCCGGCCCTGCAGCTCGGCGGGCACCAGCCGGCGCGCGTAGCCCGCCAGCAGCGCCCAGGCGAGACCGGCCGCCACGCCCGCGACGAAGCGGGCCGCCATCGTCAGCGGGTAGTCCGAGGAGAGCGCGGTCACCGTGTTGGCGGCGGCGAAGCCGGCCATCGCGGTGAGCAGCAGCCGCTTGCGGCTCCAGCCGGAGGTGGCCGCGGTGAGCGGGATCGCGGTGGCGGCGGTGCCGAGCGCGTAGACGGTGACGGTCTGGCCGGTCGCCGACTCGCCGACGCCGAGGGACCCGCTCATCCCGGGCAGGACACCGGCGGGCAGGGTCTCGGTCAGCGCGGTGACGAACACCGCGGTGGCGAGCGCGAGCAGGGCGGGGTACGGAAGTGCCGTACGGGATACGGGCTTCGCGGTCTGCGTGTTCTGTGCGGTCGTCATGCGGACCATGCTCGAACCTCACACCGGTGTGAGGTTCAAGCACGGGACTGCGGGACTTCGGGACTGCGAGGCCGCGGGTCAGCGGCCGTAGTAGGCGTCGAAGTTCTTCGAGAACTCCCCTCCCCCGAACCGGTCCCAGTTGATCGACCAGGTCATCAGCCCGCGCAGGTTCGGCTGGGCACCCGAACGCGGCACGTACGTCCCGCAGTCGGTGAGCTTGGTCAGGCAGTCCAGGGCCTTGTCCACCTCGCCCGGGGCGACGTAGCCGTTGCCCGCGTTGGTGGTGGCCGGCATGCCGATGGCGACCTTCGAGGCGGGCAGCGGCGGGAACACGTTGTTGGTGTTGCCCGCCACCGGGAAGCCCTTGAGCAGCAGGTCGGTCATCGCGACGTGGAAGTCGGCGCCGCCCATCGAGTGGTACTGGTTGTCCAGGCCCATGACGGAGCCGGAGTTGTAGTCCTGGACGTGCAGCAGGGTGAGGTCGTCGCGCAGCGCGTGGATGACCGGCAGGTAGGCGCCGGCACGCGGGTCCTGGCCGCCCCACGGGCCGGAACCGTAGTACTGGTAGCCGAGTTGGACGAAGAACGTCTCCGGCGCCATGGTCAGCACGAAGCCCGGCCCGTACGTGGCCTTGAGGGTCTTCAGCGCCGAGATCAGGTTGACGATGACCGGGCTGGTCGGGTTCCTGAAGTCGGTGTCGCCGGCGTCGAGGGAGAGCGAGTGGCCCTCGAAGTCGATGTCCAGGCCGTCCAGGCCCCACCTGTCGATGATCGCCGAGACCGAGCTGACGAAGGCGTCCCGGGCGGCCGTGGTGGTGAGTTGGACCTGGCCGTTCTGGCCGCCGATCGAGATCAGCACCTTCTTGCCCTGGGAGCGCTTCGCGGCGATCGCGGCCTTGAAGTCGGCGTCGGACTCGGCGGTCGGGCAGTCGGTGGTGGAGCAGCGGTTGAAGCGGATGTCGCCGGAGGTGGGCGAGGTGGGCTCGCCGAAGGAGAGGTCGATGAAGTCCCAGGACTTCGGGACGTCGGCCATCCGGGTGTAGCCGGCACCGTTGGCGAAGCTCGCGTGCAGGTAGCCGACCAGGGCGTGGCCGCCGGGCTGGGGGGTGCCGGTGGGCGTACCGGTCGGGGTGCCGGTGGGCGTGCCCGTCGGGGTTCCGGTCGGGGTCGCAGTGGGCGTGGGCGACGCGGTGGGCGTAGGAGTCGACGTCGGGGTCGGGCTCGGGCTCGGCGCGCCCGGCCCGTCGAGCGAGACGTCGTCCGCGTAGTAGGTGCCCTGGCCGTACCAGCCGTGGGTGTACACGGTGGCACTGGTCTGCGTGGCGCCCGTGGTGAAGCTGACGCTGAGCTTCTGGTAGGCGCCGCCGGTGCCCGGGGTCCAGGTGCTCGGGCCGCCGCCGTCGACGCCGAGGTACACGTACGAGCCGTTGACCCACGCGCTCAGCGTGTAGGTGGTGCCGGGGGCGACGGCGACGGTCTGCGCGCACTGGGCGGTGTCGCTCGCGCCGGCGGCCCCGGCCAGGGCGTGGCTCCCGCTGTGCACCGGGCTGTCGACGACGCTGCCGGTGCCGGCGGAGCAGCTCCAGGGGCCGAGCGAGCCGGACTCGAAGCCGCCGTTGACCAGGAACTCGCCGGCCGAGGCGGCGGGGGCGAGGCCCAGGGTGAGGCCGGCCAGGGTGGCCGCGGCGACGGCGGAGGCGGTGCCGGCGGCGAGCGCGGCGCGGGACGGGCGCCGACGGGAGGTCGGGGGAGTTCTGCTCATGCGGGGGCTCCTGCGGGGGCGTGGTCGTGGGGGACGTCCGAGGGCACGCCGGAGCACGCGCCAGTGGGGGGAACGGCCCGGCCTGGCACCCAAGTTGGACTAGACCACTGAAGTGGATGCGGCGGGGAGGTGTCAATGGTCCAGACCGGTCGGGGCCCGCCCCCGCGGCCCGCCCCGGTTGCCGGGCGTGACACCCCGTCGAAGGATGGAGGGGTGACCTCGCCCGGCTACCTCCGCTACCCCCACCTGCACGGGGACCTGCTCGCCTTCACCGCGGAGGACGACGTCTGGATCGCCCGGCTCACCGGCGGCGCCACCACCGACCGGGCCTGGCGGGTCACCTGCGACCGCACCCGGGTCAGCCACCCCCGCTTCTCCCCCGACGGCGCCACCCTCGCCTGGACCAGCTGGCTCGGCCTCACCCCCGAGGTGTGGACCGCCCCCACCGCCGGCGGCGAGGCGCAGCGGCTCAGCCACTGGGGCAGCCAGGACACCCGGGTGCGCGGCTGGCTGCCGGACGGCGAGGTGCTCGCCGTCACCTCCTTCCACGAGCCCTTCGGCCACTACACCTGGGCGCACGCGCTGCCCCCGGACGGCTCCCCCGGCCGCCAGATGCCCTGGGGTCCGGTCGGCGACGCCCAGATGAGCCGTGACCGCACCGTCCTGCTCACCGGCGCCGCCCCGCACGAGCCCGCCGCGTGGAAGCGCTACCGCGGCGGCGCCACCGGCCGGCTCTGGGTGGACGGCGAGCAGGTGCTCCCCGGCCACCGCGGCCACCTCGCCTCACCGATGACCGTCGGCGAGCCCCCCGACGACCGGATCGCCTTCCTCTCCGACCACGAGGGCATCGGCAACGTCTACTCCTGCCGGCCCGACGGCTCAGACCTGCGCCGCCACACCGACCACGCCTCCTACTACGCCCGCGAGGCCGCCACCGACGGCACCCGGATCGTCTACCAGCACGCGGGCGACCTCTGGCTGCTGGACGGCCTGGACGCCCCCGCGCCGCACCGGCTGCACGTCCCGCTCGGCGGCGCGCGGGCCGGGCGCCGCCCCTACCAGGTCGGTGCCGCGAGCCAGGTCAAGGACCTCGCCTGCGACCAGACCGGCCGGACCGGGGTGATCACGGTGCGCGGCAGCCAGTACTGGCTCACCCACAAGGACGGCCCGGCCCGCGCGCTCGCCGACACCCCGGGGGTGCGCACCCGGCTGCCGGTCATGCTCGGGCACACCGGCGAGGCCGCCTGGATCACCGACGCCGAGGGCGCGGACGCCGTCGAGGTGATGCCGCTGCCCGGACACGACGGCCCCCTCGAACACACCAGCGGGGAGCGGCACCGCCACCGGGTGCTCGCCGCCGGACGGCTCGGCCGCGTCCTGGAGCTCACCGCCTCCCCCGACGGCACCCGGCTGGCCGCCGCCACCTCGGACGGGCGGCTGCTGCTCGTCACCGCCGCCGACGGCGGGGTCCGCGAGGTCGCCGCCTCCGCCCACGGGCCCGTCTCCAGCGCCCGGTTCTCCCCCGACTCGCACTGGATCGCCTGGTCCCAGCCCGCCACCGGGCGCTCGCTGCGCCGCATCCGGCTCACCCGCGCCGACGCGCCCGCCCCGATCACCGACGTCACCGACGGGAGGTTCGAGGACGAGCAGCCGGTGTTCACCCGGGACGGCCGCTACCTGGCCTTCCTGTCCTGGCGCGGCTTCGACCCCGTCCACGACGTCCACACCGGCGACCTCTCCTTCCCGCTCGGCTGCCGCCCCTACCTCGTCCCGCTCACCGCCGACACCCCGTCCCCGTTCGCCGCACCGGCCGAGGACGGCGGCCCGCGCGGGGACGGCGGGGGCGACGGCACCGTCCGGGTCGACCCGCAGGGCATCGGCGAGCGGCTGCTGCAGTTCCCGGTGATCGCCTCCAAGTACTCGGCCACCGACGCCGTCCGCGGCGGCCTGGTCTGGCTGCGCTGGCCGATCTCCGGCACCCTCGGACAGACCTTCACCAGCCCGGACGACACCTCCGGCCGCCCCTCGCTGGAGCACTTCGACCTCGCCCGCGGCACCCGCTCCACCCTGGTCGACAAGCTCGACGGGTACGCGGTGTCCGGCGACGGCGGCTCGATCGCGGTCTACTCGGCCGGGACCCTGCGGATCGTCCCGGTCGGCGCCCCCTCCGCCGGCACCCCGGTGGACCTGCGCCGGATCAACCACACCGTGCACCCCGCCGCCGAGTGGCGCCAGGCCTACCACGAGGCCGCCCGGATCGTCCGGGACCAGTTCTGGGACGACCGGATGTCCGGCCTCGACTGGCCCGCCCTGGTCGCCCAGTACGAGCCGCTGCTCGACCGGATCGCCGGGCCGGACGACTTCGCCGACCTGCTGCGCGAACTCCTCGGCGAACTCGGCACCTCGCACGCCTACGTCACCCCGTCCCGCCGCGGCGAGGGCCCCTCGCTCGCCCAGCAGCCGCTCGGCCTGCTCGGCGCCAACGCCCACCGCTCCCCCGACGGCCGCTGGCTGGTCGACCGGGTGCTGCCCGGCGAGTCCTCCGACCCGCGCGCCCGCGCCCCGCTCGCCGCCCAGGGCGTGCGCGACGGCGACGAACTGCTGGAGATCGGCGGGCGCCCGGTCGACCCGGTGCGCGGCCCGCTCCCGCTGCTCGCCGGCACCGGCGGCACCACCGTCGAGATCGGCCTGCGCAGCGACCCCGGCTCCCCCGTGCGGCGGATCACGGTGACCCCGCTGACCGACGAACGGCCGCTGCGCTACCAGGACTGGGTGGTCAAACGCCGCGCCCTGGTACGGGAGTTCAGCGACGGGCGGTGCGGCTACCTGCACATCCCCGACCTCGGCGGCTCCGGCTGGGCGCAGTTCAACCGCGACCTGCGCCGCGAGCTCGACAAGCCCGCCCTCGTGCTCGACGTCCGCGGCAACGCCGGCGGCAACGTCTCCGAACTCGTCCTGGAGAAGCTCACCCGGCGCGTCCTCGCCTGGGACTTCACCCGCGACCGCCAGCCCGTCCGCTGGCCGCGCAACGCCCCGCGCGGGCCGGTGGTCGCCCTGGCCGACGAGGCCACCAGTTCGGACGGCGACGTGATCATCGCGGCGATCGAACTGCTCGGCCTCGGACCGGTGGTGGGCACCCGCACCTGGGGCGGGGTGGTCGGGATGACCGGGCGGCACACCCTCGGCGACGGCACCCAGATCTCGGTGCCGAAGAACGCGTCCTGGTTCACCGGCGGACTCGGCTGGTCCGTGGAGAACCACGGCGTCGAACCCGACGTGCACGCGCTGCGGGGCCCGCGCGACTGGGCCGGCGGGCGGCACCCGGAACTGCACACGGCCGTCCAGCTGGCGCTGGAGCTGCTGGAGGACGCCCCCGCCGCCGCGCCCCCGCCGGACGACACCCCCAGGCCGGACCTGCGGCGCCCGCCGCTGCCGCCGAGGGGCTAGGGCCGTTCCGCGCGAACGGCGGGCGCGAACGGCGGGATCAGTCCCAGGGGTCGCCCTCGGCCGTCATGTTCTCGGCGGCCCGCCGGTCGGCCTCGGCCTGGTCCTGGACCTGCTGCCGCTGCGACTCGTGCATGTCGCGCGTCCGCTCGATGTCGTCGCTGTACGCGTCGGCCGCCTCGTCGTGGGCGAGCGCGGCCCGTTCGGTGGCGTCCGGCCCGGCGGCCTCGTGCCCCCTGTGGAAGATCCTGTCCAAGATGCCCATGACTCCTCCTCCGGACGGATACCGGGCTGTCCCCCACTCTCACACCACGACCGGACGGGCGCACGTCGGGCCTCGACGCGGCGTGCGTTGAGTCTTTGGTCCCGGTCGAACGCATCGAAGGGCCGTAGCGGGCCGGTCCCGGCCGGGCGGACGGTGGGGGTGTGAGGAACGCCATCGACGAACAGCACGGCGGCCCGCGCCGCCTGGTCGGGCCGCTCGCCGCGCTGGACGGGCGGCTGCCCGGCCCGCACGACCTGCTGCTCATGCAGTGCCCCGGCTCGCTGCGCCCGCTCGGCGGCGGCGAACTCCCGGACTGGGCACGGGCGGTGCTCCGCGCGCACCCGTGGGTGACGGTCGCCAGGGCGCCCGCCGTGGTCGGCTCCCCGGTGGACACCCCGCACCCGGTGCGCTGCACCGGGGACGTCACGGCGCCCGAGCACTGGATCCCGGTGACGGTGCGCGGCCCGCACCGCGGCCAGCTGCTGCACGCGCTCGCGCCCTGGGCGGTGGTGGCCCGCACCTTCCGTCCCGAGCAGCTCCCGGCCCGGCGGGCCCTGCTGGCGCCGGGCCGGGTCGCGCAGGTCCCGGGGCTCGCCCTGCTGCCGGCGGTCGGCGAGCTGGCGGCGGACCACCGGCTGGCCTGGGGCCCGATCGGCGCCGTCGGCTACGAGCTGGGCACCGGCGTGCCGGTGACCGGGCCGCTCAGCCCGCTGCGGCTGGTGCTGCGCGCCCCGCAGCCGGTCAGCCGGCGGGACGCGCTGCAGCTGCGGCGCGCGCTGAGCAAGCTGCGCGTGCCCGTGCAGGCCGAGCTGGAGACCCGGCACGGCTCGGTGCTGCTGGCCGAGTACGCGGCGGCGCCGCTCACGCTCACCCTGCTGACGCCGGAGGGGCCCCGGGAGGTCCACGATCCGTGGTTCCCCCGGGGCCCCTCGGGCGGGGCGGTCAGCCGCTGACGCTGGGGGCGCCGGTCTCCAGGTGGCCGGTGAACCGCTGCGACCAGCTGCTGTCGGCGTCCACCGTGACGGTGAAGTCGTACCAGCCGTTGTTGTAGGCCACCGCGTTGAAGAAGTCGCTGGTGCTGCCGCCGGCCGGCACCCGGTACGTCCAGGGGCCGTCCGTGCGGTAGTTGTTCGACGCGATGGTGAAGGTGAGGGCCGTGCTGCCGGTGTTGGCCAGCGCGAAGTAGAGGGCCAGCTTGCCGGTGCCCGGCTCGACCGCGTACGAGGCGGTGACGGCCGCGTTCTTGCCCGCCTTGGTGGCGTCGCCCTTGAAGCGGCGCAGGAAGCGGTTGGGGCCGACCACCGTGAGGTCGTACGGGCCGTTGCCGAAGCCGGTGCCGCAGTTGAAGAAGTCGCTGGTGCCGGCGCCCGGGTCGACGGTGTACTGCCACGGGCCGCCGCTGCGGTAGGCGTTGACGTAGGCCGAGAAGTGGGCCGACTTGGTGGCGGTGCCCCCGTTGGCCATCCTGATCCAGACCTTCATGACCCCGCCGGAGCCGAACTCCAGGTGGTCCAGGTTGGCGTTGGGCTGGTAGGGCAGCGCGCGGGCCGGGCGGGTGCCGGACTCCTGGACGGGCAGCTGGTTGTTGACCGGCGCCGGGTTGGACAGCGGGCCGCAGGCGGCGAGGCCGATGGTCTGCGAGGTGTCGGGCAGCGCCGGGAGGCCGTAGACCGGGTTGGCGAAGTCGAACGCGCTGGTCAGGTCACCGCACACGCGCCGGCGCCAGTCGCTGATGTTCGGGCAGGTGGCGGGCGCGCCGATGGCGGCCGTCCAGGTCTCCAGGAAGCGCAGCACCGAGGTGTGGTCGAAGGTCTCGGAGTTGACCCAGCCGCCGCGGGTCCAGGGCGAGACCGCGATCATCGGGACGCGGAAGCCGAGACCGATGTTGGTGCCGCTGTAGAACTCGCCCGGGGTGCCGGCCGGGGCGGCCGGCGGCGGGACGTGGTCGAAGAAGCCGTCGTTCTCGTCGTAGTTGATGAACAGGACGCTGGAGTCGAAGACGTTCGGGTCGGCGTTGAGCGCGTCGATCACGTTGTGGACGAAGTGCGCGCCGTCGGCCGGGGTGGCGTACGGGTGCTCGGAGGAGGCCTGGTCGGGGACGATCCAGGAGACCTGCGGGAGGGTGCCGGCCAGCACGTCGGCCTTGATCGCGGCGACGATGTCGTCCGGGGTGCTGCCGGTGACGGCGGGCACGGACGCCATGCCCTTGACGGCCAGGGCGCTGCCGGCCGGGGCGCCCGCGAACTGGCTGAAGTAGGCGAGGGCGTTGTCACCGTAGTTGTCGGCGGCGTTCTGGTAGACCTTCCAGCTCACGCCGGCGGCCTCCAGGGCCTCGGCGTAGGTCTGCCACCGCAGGCCCTTCTCGTCACCGCCGTCGTAGGCGGGGCCGCCCGCGGTGCCGGCCGGGTCGATCTGGCCGGACCAGTGGTAGGTGCGGTTGGGGCCGGTCGCGCTGAGCACCGAGCAGTGGTACGCGTCGCAGATGGTCCAGTTCTCGGCCAGCGCGTAGTGGAACGGGATGTCCTGGCGGGTGAGGAAGCCGAGGGTGCGGACGTTGCCCTTGGCCGCGACCCAGGAGTCCATCCTGCCGTTGTTCCAGGCCTTGTGCTGGTCGCTCCAGCCGTGGGCGAGGTCGCCGTTGCACTGGGCGAGGCGCTCGGGGTCGGCGCCGCCGGCCGGCTTGGTGAGGCTGAACTGCCAGGGGTACTGGCGGCCGGTGCCGTTCGGCTGGTTGAACACGCTGTAGCCGCCGGCGATCTGGATCGCGCTGCGGTCGGCGAAACCGCGCACGCCCTTCATCATGCCGAAGTAGTGGTCGAAGCTGCGGTTCTCCTGCATGAGGATCACCACGTGCTGCACGTCCGCGATGGTGCCGGTCTGCGACAGCGCCGCGGTGTTCACGGCGGCGGGCGCCGCGCCCGCGGCGGTCGGGGCCGCCCCCGCGCCCCCGGCACCGGTCATGGCCAGGCCCGCGGCGGCGGCTCCGGACAGCGTCACGAACTTCCTACGACTCAGCTCGGCCATCAGCCCAGCCCGTCCCTTCACTACCGATGTTGTGTGCACAAGTCGGGGCTCATCGATCGCGGAGCAGTCTCCACCGGCGCCGAACCGGCCCACCAGATGCGGGCGGGAGGGTTGGTGGACTGTTCGTCCGGCCGTCATCGAGCGACCACCGGCTGAACGGGGGACGGAAACTCCGAGGATGCGAAGGGGAGGGGGACCGGCCGGCGGGCCTCAGCGGTCCTGGACGGTGATGCCCAGGGCGTGGGCGAACTGCGGCGCCAGCTCCAGGAGTTGGTGCGAGTTGATGATCGCGCCGCGCAGCCCCAGGTGGCCGTCCGGGAGGCCGAGGCGGGCGGCGCCGCGCAGGTCCGTCCTGGTCAGCGCGGCCCCGCGCAGGTGGACCTCCTCCAGCGTCGAACCGGGGAACGACACCTGGGTGAGCTTCGCGTCGGCGAAGTCGACGTCGCGCAGCAGGCAGTCCTCGAAGACGACGTCCCGCAGGACGGCCGCCCGCAGGTTGACCGCCTCCAGCTTGCAGCCGCGGAACACCACCCGGCGCACGGCCGAGCCGTGCGCGGCGATCCCGGCCAAAACGCCGCCGACGAAGGCGCTGTCCTGCCACTCGCCGTCGCTCAGGTCACAGGCCACCCAGCGGCCGGACTGCACCCACACGTCGGTGAAGCGGGCCTGGCGCAGCTTGACGCCGCTGAAGGCGACGCCGGTGAGCGCGCACTCCAGGAACGTCGCCCCGGCGGCCGCCTGGTCGGTGTACTCGCCGCCGTCGAAGTGCACGGTGTCGTAGCGCTCGTCGGCGCGCAGCGGCCCGGTGTGCGGGCGGAGCAGGTCGGCGAAGCGCAGGTCGGCGAGGCGGTCGGGGAAGTCGGGCACGTTGGGGGCGGTGTTCGGCACGGGGGCGGCACCTCGCGGGGTCGGGCGGACGGGGTCTCGCCCGCATGCTCGCACGCGCCACCGACAGAACCGGGGGTGCCCGGCCGCGGCCCACGGCGGCCGGGCGGTTCCGGGGGGGCGGTCAGCCGCGCGCCCAGAGGGAGTTGACCCGGCTGCGCTCGGTGCCGTTCGGGTAGGGGTTGGTGCAGGACGTGCCGGGCCCGCCGCCGGACATCAGCTCGCTGCACGGCCCCGAGTAGTGGTCGGGCAGGCCGAGCACGTGCCCGGTCTCGTGGGCCGTCACCCGCAGCGAGTTGTACTGCCGGTTCTGCTGGTAGTCGAGGAAGACGTACCCGCGCCCGTGGCCATCGGTGCTGGCGTACGAGCCGCGGGAATCGTTGCCCTCGTAGTAGCGGAAGTCGGCGGCCGAGCCGGCGCGCAGCTGGACGTTGCCCACCGAGCCGTTCCAGATCTGCGCGGCCTGGGATATCTGGGTGCGGAACGACGGGGCGCTGCTGGCGTCGTAGGTGACGACGACGGTCGCGAGGTTCGGGTTAGCGGCCTGCTTGGCCTTGGCGGAGGCCATAACGGCCTGGAAGAACGCCTGGTTGTCGGCCGCCTCGGCGGCCGAACCGGCGTACGCCGAGCCGGCGGACGCGGAGGCGGCGGACGCGGAGGCGGTGTAGCCGGAGGCCGCCCGGGCGGCGGGCGCGGCGACGGCCGTCCCCGGCAGGGCGGCGAGACCCGCGGCGAGTGCCAGGCCGAGGGCGGCGGACAGCACGGATCGAGGCATGACGGATCGAGACATGTGGGGGCTCCGATTCCTGCGGTGCGTGGCCGGTGGGGGCCGGCCGTGGGGGGCACCTGGTGAACGGGTGATGTCCACCGAGCTTCGGGCAGCGCGGCGGCGGGGCGGATGATGTCAACCCGCGATAGCCCTGTCCAATACCCTTGGTTTTCCCAACCTTTGAATCTGCTTTGGCTTGACTTGACTCTTTCTCACCCCTGGCATTCCGCTGCCCGGGCGATTAGGCTCCGCCCCGGGGAAGCAACCGAGCGGCGGGCCGCCCGATTCCGGCCGGACGGCCCGCCGCACCCCGATCGGGCCCCGGCTACTCCGCGCCGTTGGCCCACAGCTCGTCGACCTGGCCGCGCTCGTTGCCGTCCGGGTAGGGGTTGGTGCAGGACGGGCCGGGTCCGCCGCCGGACATCAGCTCGCTGCACGGCCCCGAGTAGTGGTCGGGCAGGCCAAGCACGTGCCCGGTCTCGTGCGCGGTGACGCGCAGGGAGTTGTACTGCTGGTTCTGCTGGTAGTCGAGGAAGACGTACCCGTGGCCGTGGCCGTCGGTGCTGGCGTACGAGCCGCGCGAGTCGTTGCCCTCGTAGTAGGAGAAGTCGCCCTGACCGCCGCTCTCCTGGAGCTGGACGTTGCGCACCGACCCGTTCCAGATCTGCGCGGCCTGGGATATCTGGCTAGTGAAGGACGGTGCGTTGCCGGTGTCGTAGGTGACGGTGACGGTCAGCAGCCACGGGTTGGCGGCCTGCTTGGCCTTGGCGGAGGCCATGACGGCCTGGAAGAACGCCTGGTTGTCGGCGGCTTCGGCGGCCGAACCGGCGTACGCCGAGCCGGCCGCGGGCGTGTAGCCCGCGACGCTCGCGGCCGGTGCGGCGGGTGCGGCGACGGCCGTCCCGGGCAGGGCGGCGAGACCCGCGGCGAGCGCGACGCCGAGGGCGGCGGACAGCACGGATCGGGACATGACGGATCGAGACATGTGGGGGCTCCGGATCGCGAAACGCCCGGCCACCGGTGCCGGTTGGGGGCCGGCGGCGGCGGGCGGAATGTGGGGGTGCCCCGGGCCTGCCGGCCGGGGGCTGGAATCGCTGCCCCAGATTCCCCCCGGGCACGGCCGTCGCGGATGATGTCAACCGGCGATAACGCCGGTCAATACCGGTGGGCCTCCGCCGTGTTGATTCGTGTCATGTCCTTGGCGACAAGGGTCGTCGGCGTCTATGCTCCCGACGTGGAGCTCGACGTGAGACACCTCCGGGTGCTGTGCGCGATAGCCGACACCGGCAGCCTCCGCAAGGCGGCGCTCCGGCTCGGCATGACCCAGCCCTCCCTCACCACCCAGCTGCACCGGATCGAACGGGCCATCGGCGGCACCCTGTTCACCCGCGAGCAGACCGGCAGCCGGCCCACCGCGCTCGGCCACTCCGTGCTGTCCCGGGCCCGGCCGGTGATCACCGAGATGGCGGCGCTGGTCGCCGCCGCGCGCCAGGAGGCCCGGGAGTCGGCCGGCCCCGGCAGCCGGCGGCGGCTGCGGATCGGCAGCGTCGGCAGCCGGGCGGTGGCGGCCTGGCTGCGCCGCGTCCACGAGCGGCTGCCGGACACCGACACCACCATCCACGTGGACATCTCCGCCAGCGCCCTGCTGCGGATGGTCGCCGCCGACCAGCTCGACGTCGCCTTCGTGTACGAGAGCGAGGGCTTCCCGCTGCGCGTGCCCCCGGACGCCGAGCACCGGGTCCTGATGGCCCGCGAGCCGCAGTTCGTCGCGCTCGCCGCCGGCCACCCGGCCGCCGCCCGCCCGGTCGTCCACCTCGCCGACCTCGCCGAGGACACCTGGATGGTGGACCCGACCGCCGACCACGAGTACGCGGCGATGCGCCGGGTGTTCAGCGAGGCCGGCCTCAACCCCCGGGTGGTGCAGGTCCGGGACAACACCACCGCCGCCGACCTGGTCGCCTCCGGCGAGGCCGTCCGCCCCTGCCAGCCGACGTCCCTGCCCGGCCCCGGGACGGTCGTGCGCCCGGTCCACGGCGATCCGCTCGCCGTCCGCCTGCTGCTCACCTGGCGGCCGCGCGCGCTCGCCCCGACCGCCCTGGAGGCGCTGTACGGCGAACTGCGGGCCGCCTACCTGGACCTCGCCAAGGTCAACCCGGCCTACCTGGCCTGGCTCGCCCGGCACGAGCCGATGCTGCTCGGGCTGCGCCCGGAGGCCGCTCACGCCTCCCTGGCGTGCATCGCGACCCCGACGGCCACCATCGCCGCGCACACCAGGCCGGCCGCCAGGACCCCGGAACCGCCGAGCGCCGTGCAGGCCAGCACCAGCACCGCGCCGGTGGGCGCCAGCGCCTGCGCGGCACCGGTCTTGGTGTGCCGCGAGTGCAGCAGCCAGACGGTGAACAGGTAGACGGCGGTCGGCACGGTGACCGTCCCGGTGGCCGCCGTCGCGGAGATCTCCGCCTTGTGCACGGCCGACTCCACCGCGACCTCCAGCCCGGTGCCGATCGCCGCCGCGGCCGCGAACACCACGTAGTGGCCGTAGCCCCACGCGAACGCCTGCCGGTTGGAGCGCAGGTGCTCGTGCACCGGGCGGGCGAAGTAGATCCACCAGGCCGAGAAGCAGATCAGCAGCCCGCCGATCGCCACCGGCACCAGCCGCCCCAGCCCCTCGTGCTCGTCCACCCCCGACTGCACCGCGACCGTCGCCGCCGCGACCGTCTCGCCGAGCACGATCAGGGTGAACAGCCCGTACCGCTCGGCGATGTGGTGCGGGTGCCAGGTGGTCTGCATCCGCAGCTCGGCCCAGACCGGCACGGCCAGCTCGGCCAGCACCCCGATCGGGATGACGAACGGCCGGGCGCCGTGCGGCAGGAGCAGCACCACCACCCACCCGACCTGGCACAGCGTGATCCCCAGCGCGTACCGCAGGGCCACCCCGCGCGCCGGGCCCTCCTCGCTGGCGGCGGCGCGCAGCCACTGGGTGACCATCGCCAGGCGCATCACCACGTAGCCGGTCACCGAGAGGACCATGTCCTGCGCCTCGAAGAGCCTCGGCACGCCGGCCGCGAGGATCAGCACCCCGGCGATCTGCACCAGCGTGGTGACCCGGTACGGCACGTCGTCGCAGTCGTACGCGGAGGCGAACCAGGTGAAGTTCATCCAGGCCCACCAGATCGCGAAGAACGCGAGCACGAAGCCCCGCAGGCCCTCGCCGTAGTGCCCGGCGGCGAGGGAGTGGGCGAGCTCGCGCCCGGCCTGGCCGACCGCGACGACGAAGCAGAGGTCGAAGAACAGCTCCAGCGGCGTGGCGACCCGGTGCCGCTCGTTCCGGTCGCGCGGGACCATCCGGCGCACCGGGGGCGGGTCGGCGGGGTGCGGGTGGGGCACTGCGGCGGAATCGCTGGTCATCGCGCTGCTCCGGGACGGGGACGGACGGCTGGGCTGTCCCGCGCATCCTGGCAGCGGGGCGGGCCCGGCGCACGCACCGGCGCGGACCGGCGGACGCCGGACCCGCCCCTCCTGTCCCTTTTCCTTCGTTCCTTTCCCCTTGCCGTCAGCCCCAGTTGACGCTCCGGTGCGCGAACCGGGTGACAGCACGACGGGTTTCCGGGCGCGCCCGCGCCGTACCGCCCGAGCCGCCGGACCGCCCGCTACATTCGTCCCCGGTTGGAAAGCGAGCGCGGGCCCTGCGGGGCCCCACGACACGGGCGGCCTGCGGGCAACGCGGAAGGTCAAGGCCGGTGGCAGGACAACGGGGGCGGCAAGGCCGTCCCACCCGTGTCCGCACCACCGGCCTCGTGATCACCGCGCTGCTCGCCAGCGCCTGTCCCGCCGCCGTGCCCGCGGCGACCGCCGCGTCGGGGGCAGCGGCTACTTCTCCCAGCCGATCTTGGTGTAGTCGGTCGAGGCCAGGCCGAACGCGCCGTAGTTGGCCAGGCCCTTGCGCGCCGCGACCACCTCGGGCCGCTGGTACAGCTCGACGGTGTGGCCGAGCTCCCAGATCTTGGCGTCCGCCTGGTTGTAGTACTTCGCGGCCTCCACCGGGTCGACCGTCCCGGCCGCCTTCTTCAGCAGCTCGTCGATCTCGGGGGTGCCGAGCTTCGAGTAGTTGCCGAAGACGTTGTCCCCCTCCGGCAGGCGGAAGTTGGTCAGGCTCTGGGAGAGCGGGAACGAGTCGGTGTTGCGCCAGCTGGCGAGGTCGAACTTGCCCACGTTGATGTACTTGGTGAAGAAGTCGTTCTTCGCCACCTTGTCCAGGTCGACCTTCACCCCGGCCTGCAGCCACATCGCCGCGGCCGCGGTGTACAGGTCGATCTGGGCCTGCGGGCTGGAGTCGTTGAACACGAAGTGCAGTTCGAGCGACTGGCCGTCCTTGGTACGCGGCTGACCGCTGCCCGCCTCCTTCCAGCCGGCGTCGTCCAGCAGCTTCTTCGCGGCGGGCAGGTCGAACTTCGCCCACTCGCCCGAGTTGTCCTGGTAGCCGGCCTGGTTGGGCATGAAGATGTGGTTGCCGAGCGGCTTGAACTGCACCGGCACGCCATTGTTGGCGATCTTGATCAGCGAGTCGCGGTCGAGCGCCTTGCCGAGCGCCTGACGCACCTTCTGGTCGGTCAGCGCGCCGCCCCCGCCGAAGGAGATGTGCACCTCGTCCCACGGGCTGGAGGTGCGGATCACCGTGTCCTTGTTGTCCTTGAGCTGGCCGTAGGCGGTCGCGGTGCCGGCCGTCGCGAAGTCGATCTCGTTGTTGAGGAACGACTGGGTGGTCGCCGCCTGGGACATCACCCGGAAGGTGACCTTGTCCAGCTTGGGCTTGGCGCCCCACCACGCCGGGTCCGGGACGAGGCTGATCGTCTGGGCCGTCTTGTCGGCGACGCCGAGCTTCAGCGCGCCGGCGGTGATCGGGATCTTCTCGATCCAGGCCTTGTTGAAGTCGTCGGCGGTGGCGATCCCGGCGGCCGGGATCAGTGGCCGGAAGAGGTTCTGCCAGTCCGCGTACGGCGTCGAGAAGGTGACCTTGACCTCGGACGGGTCGGCGCCCTGCTCGACGCCGGAGATCAGCTCGTAGCCGGAGGAGTCGGCGATGTTGTAGCCGTCCTTCTTGCCGTTGCTGGCCTCCCAGTCGGCCTTGAAGTCCAGGTAGCTCAGTGCCTTGCCGTCCGACCACTTGGCCTTCGGGTTGAGCTTGTAGGTGATCACCTGCGGCGAGGCCGAGGTGACCTTGGCGTCCACCAGGTAGTCCGGGTTCGCGTGGAAGGTGCCCTCCGCGTCCGTGGAGAAGAGGGACGGTTCCAGGGCCCGCATGATGTCGACGGCGTCGCCGTAGCGGCCGTCCACCTGGAACGGGTTCCACTGGGTGATCCACTGGTACAGCGGGAAGCGCACCTCCCCGCCGTCCTTCAGCTGGTCCGGCGACTTGGGGTTGATGTCGTTGGAGCCCTGGCTCGGCGGCTCGCTCTTGGCCACGTTGTCGGCGGAGCCCCCACCGCCCGAGGTGCACGCGGTCACCGCCAGGGCGACGGCTATCGCGAGGGCGGTGGCCCGGCCGAAGCGGCGGGCCGTGGTGGCAGCGTCCATGGGGGTCCCCCTGGAGGGTTCGTCGGGAATACGGGACAGGAGATGTGCCGCGCGAGGTGTGGCGGGGCTTGAGTGTGGGCAGCCAAGTCGGCACCGAGCCAGCAGAACGTAACAGCCGTTCAGTTCCACGACCAGAGGCAGGAGTTCACGTCTGATCCAAAAGTCACACGCGGCAACACGCGTGCAACACGGCGGCCGTACGCCGCTGGAACACTCTGACCTGCTGCTTCCCGACAGCCCGTGACACGGCCCGCACCCGGGCCACCGACCGAAGGCCACCACCCGATGCCCACCAGACGCGTCGGCCCCACCCCCACCCAGGGCGGCCGCTGATGCTCCGCTACCTCGCGAAGCGGCTGAGCTACTACGCCGTCCTGCTCGTCGCCGCCGTGTTCCTGGCCTACGCGATATCCGCGGCCGCCCTCCAGCCGCGCACCTACTTCGAGGCCAAGGTCCCCCGTCCGTCCGCCGAATCGGTCGAGCACCAGCTCACCGCCCTCAACCTGAACGACCGCACCCCGGTGGTCGTGCGCTTCGGCCACTGGGCCGACGGCCTGGTCCACGGCGACCTCGGCCGGACCATCCACGACACCCCGGTGACGGACGACTTCGGCCGGCGGATCTGGGTCTCGCTGCGGCTGCTGCTGATCGGCAGCCTGCTCGGCATGGTGCTCGGCGTCGCGGTCGGCGCCTGGAGCGCCGTGCGGCAGTACCGGATATCCGACCGGCTGCTGACCCTGCTCTCCTTCGTCCTCCTCTCCACCCCGGTCTTCCTGGTCGCCCTCTTCCTCAAAAACGGCGCCATCGCCGCCAAGGACGCGGCCGGCCACGAGGTCGTCCCGTTCACCGGCTACGAGACCCCCGGGCTCGCCGGCGGCCTCGGCGCCCACCTCTCCGACTGGGCGCTCCACCTCCTGCTGCCGACCATGTCGCTCGCGCTGTACGGCCTCGCCACCTACAGCCGCTACCAGCGCGGCATCATGCTCGACGTGCTCGGCTCGGACTACCTGCGCACCGCCGAGGCCAAGGGCCTCACCCGCGGCCGGGCCCTGCTCAAGCACGGGCTGCGCACCGCCGTGATCCCGATGTCGACGATGTTCGCCTACAGCTTCCTCGGCATCTTCACCGGCGCGGTGTTCACCGAGACGATCTTCGGCTGGCACGGCATGGGCGAGTGGCTGATCCAGGCGATCAACGAACAGGACGTCAACTCCGTCGTCGCGGTCAACCTGTTCACCGCCCTCGTCGTCCTCGCCTCCGGCTTCCTCGCCGACACCCTGCACGCCGCCCTCGACCCGCGCGTGCGGTCCTGACCGGAGGTGACCCAGATGACCACCGTCGCCGCAGAACCGGCCGGACCCGCCGCCCCGGCCCCCGCGCCCCGCGGCACCGGCCGCGCCCGGCTCGTCCTCACCCGGCTGCTCGCCGCCCGCGGAGCGCTCGCCGGGGCCGTCCTCGTCCTGCTGCTGTTCGCACTCGCCTTCGGCGGGCCGTACCTGACGCAGTGGGACTACGCCGCACCCGACTTCGGCGCCCTGCACCAACCGCCCTCCGCCCAGCACTGGTTCGGCACCAACGGGATCGGGCAGGACGTCTTCGCCCAGTCCGTCCGCGGCCTGCAGAAGTCGCTGGTCATCGGTCTGCTGGTGGCGCTCTTCTCCACCGTGCTCGCCTCGCTGGTCGGCGCGTGCGCCGGCTACTTCGGCGGCTGGGCCGACCGCTGCCTGATGTTCGTCGTGGACCTGCTGCTGGTCTTCCCCAGCTTCCTGATCATCACGATCGTCTCGCCCCGGCTGAAGAGCACCGGCTGGATCGCCTTCGTCCTGCTGCTCGCCCTGTTCAACTGGATGATCACCGCCCGGGTGGTCCGGTCCATGACGCTCTCCCTGCGCGAGCGCGAATTCGTCCGCGCCGCACGCTTCATGGGCGTCCGGCCGCTGCGGATCATCCTGCGGCACGTCCTGCCGAACGTCGCGTCCTTCCTCATCATCGACGCCACCATCGCCGTCGGCGGCGCCGTCATGAGCGAGACCGCGCTCTCCTACTTCGGCTTCGGCGTCAAACCGCCGGACGTCTCGCTCGGCACCCTGCTCGCGGCCGGCACCAGCGAAGCGCCGGTGTTCCCCTGGCTGTTCTACTTCCCCGCCGCGCTGCTGGTGCTGTTCGTCCTCGCCGTCAACCTCATCGGCGACGGGCTGCGCGACGCCCTCGACCCCACCGCCGCGGGCGCGCCCCGCCGCCGCGCCCGTAGGAAGAAGCCGTGACCACCGCCGTGACCAGCACCCCCGGCACCGCCCTCGAAACCCCCCTGCTCGCCGTCCGCGACCTGCGCGTCGACTTCGCCGGCCCGCAGGGCCCGGTCCCGGCCGTGCGCGGGGTGGACCTCACCCTGCGGCGCGGCGAAACCCTCGGCATCGTCGGCGAGTCCGGCTCCGGGAAGTCCGTCACCGCGCTGTCCGTCCTCGGGCTGCTGCCCGGCACCGCCCGGGTCCGGGGCTCGGTGCGGTTGGACGGGCGGGAGCTGGTCGGGCTGCCCGGCCGGGAGCTCGCCTCGATCCGCGGCCGGCGGGTCGCGATGGTCTTCCAGGACCCGCTCTCCGCCTTCACCCCGGTCTACCGGATCGGCGACCAGATCGCCGAGGCGATCCGCGTCCACCAGAAGACCGACAAGGCCGCCGCCCGCCGCCGCGCCGCCGAACTCCTCGACCTCGTCGGCATCCCGGCCCCCGACCGCGCGCTCGACAGCTTCCCGCACGAGTTCTCCGGCGGCATGCGCCAGCGCGCGATGATCGCCATGGCCGTCGCCAACGACCCCGACATCCTGCTCGCCGACGAGCCCACCACCGCCCTGGACGTCACCATCCAGGCCCAGGTGCTCGACGTCCTGCGCACCGCCCAGCGGGAGACCGGCGCCGCGCTGGTGCTGGTCAGCCACGACCTCGGGGTGATCGCCGGGACGGCCGACCGGGTCGCGGTGATGTACGCGGGCCGGGTGGTCGAAACGGCCGGTGTGGACGAGCTGTTCGCGGCCCCGCGCCACCCGTACACGCTCGGCCTGATCGGCGCGGTGCCCCGGCTCGACGGCCGCGGCGGGCCGCTCGTCCCGATCCCCGGCAGCCCGGCGCCACTGGCCGACCTGCCGCCCGGCTGCCCGTTCGCCGCGCGCTGCCCGCTCGCCGAACCGCGCTGCTCGACGGCCGAGCCGGAACTGCTCGGCGGGGACGGCCACCTGGCGGCGTGCGTGCGCTCGGCGGAGCTGGCCGAGCAGCGGCCCGCGCCGGCCGACGTGTACCCCGTGCCGGAGGTGCCCGCCCCCGCCGTGACCGGGGCACGCGACACCCGGCCGCAGGTACTGGCGGTCAGCGGGCTCGGAAAAACGTTTCCGCTCCTCAAGGGCACGGTGTTCAAGCGCCGCGTCGGCGAGGTCTACGCCGTGGACGGCGTCGACCTCGACCTCCGCGAGGGCGAGACCCTCGGCCTGGTCGGCGAATCCGGCTCCGGCAAGTCCACGACGCTCTTCGAGCTGCTCGACCTCGCCGCCCCCGAGACCGGCCGCATCGAGCTCCTCGGACAGGACACGTCCCGGCTCACCCGCGCCGAGGCCCACCGGCTCCGGTCGCAGCTGCAGATCGTCTTCCAGGACCCGATGGCCAGCCTCGACCCCCGGATGCCGGTCGGCGACATCATCGCCGAGCCCCTGCGCGCCCAGCGCGCCGCGCGCGACGAGATCGCCGGGCGGGTGCCCGAACTGCTGCGCCAGGTCGGCCTCGAGCCGGAGCACGCCGGCCGCTACCCGCACCAGTTCTCCGGCGGGCAGCGCCAGCGGATCTCCATCGCGCGCGCCCTGGCCGTCCGCCCCAGGCTGCTCGTCCTGGACGAGCCGGTCTCCGCGCTCGACGTCTCCATCCAGGCCGGGATCCTCAACCTGCTGCAGTCGCTCAAGGCCGACCTGGGCCTGTCCTACCTGTTCGTCTCGCACGACCTCTCGGTCATCCGGCACCTCGCCGACCGGGTCAGCGTGATGTACCTCGGACGGACGGTCGAGCAGGGCGACGTCGCCGCCGTCTTCGACCGCCCCCGCCACCCGTACACCCGCGCGCTGCTCTCCGCCGTCCCGCTGCCCGACCCGGCCGCCGAACGCGCCCGGGACCGGATCCTCCTCGCGGGCGATCCGCCCTCCCCCACCCAGCGACACGCCGGCTGCCCCTTCCGCACCCGCTGCCCGGTCTACGCCCGCCTCACGGAGCCCGGGGCACGGACCCGCTGCGAGGAGGAGAAGCCCGCGCTCGCGGGGGACGGGCACCAGGCGGCCTGCCACTTCCCGGACGCCACCTGAAGGCCCGCACGAGAATCTCACGTAACGTGATCGGCCGAATACGATTCGGCGGATCGCCCCGGTCCCGTGTAATGTCTTCCGGGTCAGCAAGCGCCGCTAGCTCAGTTGGTTAGAGCAGCTGACTCTTAATCAGCGGGTCCGGGGTTCGAGTCCCTGGCGGCGCACAGACAGCCGGAAGGCCCTTCGCGAGAGCGAGGGGCCTTCCGGCGTTTGCGGCTCCTGCCGCCGGCCGTCCGCGGGCCGTCCGCGGGCCGTCAGCGAGTCAGTACGTGTCGAGGATCGCCGAGGCCACCGCGTCCGGACGGTCGAACATCACCAGGTGCCCGGCCGGGGCCGTGGTGCGGAAGTCCGCGCCGAGCAGGGCGGCGAGCTCCCGCTGCTCGGCGAGCCAGGCCTCCGTCCGCCGGGAGCGCAGTCCGTCGTCGGCGGCGAGCACGGTGACCGGCAGGCCCTCGGGCAGGGCCCGGGTGCGGCGCAGGCCGTCGAGCTCGGCGGCGACGTCGAGGTAGCGGGCGTTCTCCCGGAGCAGCGCGCGCAGCGCGCGGCCGGTGCGGTAGCAGTGCCGGACGAGGTCCGGCGGGGCCAGGTCCTCGCGGCGGACGGTGGTGAGCCGGGCGGTCAGCCGCCGGGCGGCCGGGCCGAACAGGTACGGCACGGCGAGGGCAGTGGCGGCGCCGGCGGCGCCCCGCACGGCGAGGTCGCGCAGCCCGGGGGCGGGCAGCGGCCGGGGCGCCGGTTCGACACTGCCGTCGACGAGGACCAGCCCGGCCGCCCGCTCGGGGTGCAGCCGGGCGAAGGCCTCGACGTGGAAGCCGGCCAGCGAGTGCCCGGCGAGCGTGCACGGCTCGCGCAGCCCGAGGGCGTCCAGCACGGCCCGGATGCGCCCGGCCTCGCCGGCCGCCGTCGGGGCGGGCCGGCCGGTGGCGGGCTCGGGGGCGCTCAGACCGTAGCCGGGCCGGTCGAAGCGGACGACGGTGCGGTAGGGGGCGAGGAACGGGACGACGAGGTCCCAGTCGAACCAGCTGCTGCCGAGACCGCCGGTGAGCACGCAGACCGGGCCCTCGCCCTCGGTGCGGACGTGCAGCGGCACGCCGTCGATGCGCAGGAACGCCGCCCGGACGGGCGCGGGGCCGGCCGCCGTCATACCGGCTCCCGGCCCGCCCGGTCCCGGGTGGGTGCGGCCCGGTCGCGCACCCGCCGGTCGTCGGCCTCCTCACGGAACAGGCTCCACGCGAGGACGCCCAGCCAGAGCGCGACCAGCAGCACCTGGAGCCGCTGGCCGGCCCCGAGCGCCCAGGTGCCGCGTCCGGCCTGGAAGGCGCCGATCGCGGCGAGGCTCCAGGTGGTCGCGAGCAGTTCGGCGCCGAGCAGCCAGGGCCCGTACCGGCGCACCGGGGGCCACCATCCGTAGCGGCGCGCGGCCACGGTGAGCACGACGAGCCCGGCGAGCGCGCCGATCATGGCGAGGCTGCTGGTGACGGCGTGCGCGGTGTGGGTGGCGGGCACGAGCCCGGCCGTCTCGCGGGCGGCGCACTCCTCGTCGCTCGTGGGGGTGCAGCTGAGCGGCAGCCGGGAGTCGGCGGCGGTCGCCGCACCGAACAGGGCCAGGGCCGACCAGCCCGCCAGTGCCCAGCGGTGGCGGGGCTTCGGGGCGCCGGTTCGGCGGGCGGTGCCGGTTCGGTGAGCGGCACCGACGGGCTCGGTGCCGGTTCGGCGGGCGGTGCCGACCTGCGCGGTGCCGACGAGCGCGGTGCCGGCCGCCGCGAGGACGGCCAGACCGGCGACCAGGTCGGTGGCCCGGAAGAGCCCGCCCAGTGGCTGGTCCGCGGCGGCGAGTTCGCTGATGTACGCCTGGACCGGGTCGAGCCCGGTGCTCAGGACGACCTCCAGCACCCAGGCGGTGTACGCCACCGCGCTGATCAGCAGCAGGACGGCGACGGCTCCGCGGGCGCGCGGACGTCCGGTGGGGCTGGGCACGTTTCCACCCTAACCGCGCCAAAACTCCACCCCAACCGGGAGGAAACGGGCATCGCCGGCCCGGTGCGGCCGGACGCGGTTCGAGGCACCCCTCGGAACCGTGTATTGTTTTCCAGGTCAGCAGGCGCCGCTAGCTCAGTTGGTTAGAGCAGCTGACTCTTAATCAGCGGGTCCGGGGTTCGAGTCCCTGGCGGCGCACAGACAGTGGGGAGTCCCTCGCATCAGCGAGGGGCTCCCCAACTTTTTTGCCCATGGCGTCCGTTTTGCGTGCGTTTTGGATGTGATGTCGGTCTCGATTGCCGCTCCGGAGGAGCCGATCGACCCATCCCGTTCGTCCTGGGCGGTAAACCGGAATCGGGACAAAGGTCCCCCGACCACCGTTGTCCCCGTCTGTGCAGGCTGGCCCGGTCCGCCCGCAGGAAAGGCCGCGCCTTGTCCAGAGATCCCCAGGGCGGCAAGAAGCGCCGCCCCAAGCGCACCGGCTGGCGCCGGCTGATACCGACCTGGCGGATGACGCTGCTCGGCCTCGCCGCCTCGATCCTCCTCGGTGTCGGCCTCTTCGCGCTCGGCATCGCGCTCGTGAAGGTCCCGGACGCGCACGCCGCGGCCACCGCCCAGAGCAACACCTGGCTCTACGCGGACGGCTCGGTGATCACCCGCACCGGCGAGCGCAACCGGCAGAACGTCGGCCTGGACAAGGTCTCCCCCGCCGCCCAGCACGCCGCGCTGGCCGCCGAGGACCGCAACTTCTACCACGAGGGCGCGATCAACGTGCAGGGCCTGGCCCGCGCCGCGATCAACACCGCCAAGGGCGAGGGCACCCAGGGCGGCTCCACGATCACCCAGCAGTACGTGAAGAACACGTACCTGAACCAGAAGCAGTCCGTCACCCGCAAGGTGAAGGAGCTCTTCATCGCCATCAAGGTGGACGCCACCGAGAGCAAGGACGAGATCCTCTCCGGCTACCTGAACACCTCCTACTACGGCCGCGGCGCCTACGGCATCCAGGCCGCCGCGCAGGCGTACTTCGGCATCGACGCCTCCGCGCTCAACGCCGCCCAGGGCGCCTACCTGGCCACCCTGCTCAACGCGCCCAGCGCCTACGACGTGGCCAACACGACCCCGCTGGGCAAGCAGAACGCGGTCAACCGCTGGAACTACGTCATGGACGGCATGGTCAAGGAGGGCTGGCTGTCCGCCGACGAGCGGGCCAAGACCCCGTTCCCGGACGTCAAGGACCCGCAGCCCAACCCCGGCCTGTCCGGCCAGTCCGGCTACCTGGTCGACGCGGCCACCCAGTACCTCACCTCCAGCGGGATCATCAGCGACAACGAGCTGGCCAAGGGCGGCTACACGATCAAGCTGAGCATCGACCCGACCCGCCAGCAGGCCCTGCAGGACGCCGTCCAGGCGCAGCTGCACGACACCCTGAACCCGGACAAGCGCAAGAAGGACGCGGCCGCCCAGGCCGGCGCCGCCTCGGTGGACCCGAAGACCGGCGCGGTCGTCGCCCTGTACGGCGGCGTCGACTACATCAAGCACTACGTCGACAACGCGACCCGGCGCGACTACCAGGCCGGCTCGACCTTCAAGGCGATCGCCCTCGCGGCCGCGTTCGAGAACAACGCCAAGACCCAGGACGGCCGGACCGTCACCCCGCGCACCGTCTACGACGGCACCAGCGGCCGCAAGGTCCGCGGCGGCAAGGGCACCCCGTACGCGCCGCCGAACGAGGGCGACGTCAGCTACGGCCAGATCTCGCTCCAGCAGGCCATCGACAAGTCGGTGAACTCGGTGTTCGCCCAGCTCGCCCAGGACACCGGGCTGCAGAAGGTCAAGGACACCGCGGTCGCGCTGGGCCTGCCCGGCAGCACCCCGGGCCTCGACCCGGTGCCGTCCATCCCGCTGGGCGCGGCCACCCCGAGCGTGCTCGACATGGCCGGCGTGTACGCCACGCTCGACAACGGCGGCAAGCAGATCACGCCGTGGCTCGTGCAGTCGGTGGACCGCGAGGGCGAGGCCGTCCAGCTGCCCGCGCACAAGACCACCCAGGCGATCAGCGCGGACACCGCGAACCAGGTCACCTCGATGCTCCGGGGCGTCGTGAGCGACCCGGGCGGCACCGGCTTCCGGGCGAAGGCGCTGGGCCGGCCGGCCGCCGGCAAGACCGGCACCACGGACGACCAGAAGTCGGTGTGGTTCGTCGGCTACACCCCCGAGCTCGTCACCTCGGTCGCGCTGTTCGGCCAGGACCCGGGCACCGGGGCGCAGGTGAGCCTGAGCGGCGTCGGCGGCATCGACGGCGCGGCCGGCGGCCAGTACCCGGCGCAGATCTGGACCAGCTACATGAAGGCCGCGCTCAAGGGCCAGCCCGTGGGCGACTTCCCGGACCCGTCGGACGGCGGCGACTCCGGCGCGACCGACGCGCCGACCTCCCCCGCCACGCCGTCCGGCACCCCGTCGACGGGCAGCGCCACCGGCAACCCGAACGGCGGCGCGAGCAGCCAGCCGAGCAGCGGCTCGAACGGCTCGCAGAACGGCGGGTCGAACGGGTCCCAGAACGGCGGAGCGAACGGCTCCGACGGCTCGAACTCCGGCGGGAACACCGTGCCGACCGCGCCGCCCACGACGCAGCCGACCACGAACCCCACGTCGCCGCCGACGACCAGGCCCACCACCCGGCCGACGCCGACCACGCAGCCGACGACCGGCCCGACGACGACGCCCACCACCCAGCCGACGGGCGGGACGAACAACGGCGGCACGGGGGCCGGGCCGGGGAACTGATCCCGTCCCGTCCGATCCGGCGGCCCGTCCGATCCGGCGGCTCCTGCGCCCCGGGGTCTCATCCGACCCCGGGGCGTTGCCGTGCGCCTTCACGTCCCCTTGCTTCCCCGTGCTCCCTCTTACTCCCTGCGGGCGAGCGGTGTGAATACTCCACTGCGTACAGTTACCCGCAGGACCAAATGGCGGAATGGCGCCTTACACCATCGGCGGTATGACTGTCACAATGCGTCGGTGCACCAGACAACGGCCCCGTCCGCCCGCCCCTCCGGACGAACCCTCGGCCTCGGCCTCGCGCTGATCTCCGCCTGCGCCTTCGGCGGCTCCGGCACGGCCGCGAAGCCGCTGATCGAGGCCGGGCTCTCCCCGCTCCACGTGGTCTGGCTGCGGGTCACCGGTGCCGCCGTGGTCCTCCTGCCGATCGCCTACCGCCACCGCGACGCCGTGCTCCGCCGCCCCGGCCTGCTGATCGGCTTCGCCCTGCTCGCCGTCGCCGGCGTCCAGGCCTGCTACTTCGCGGCGATCTCCCGCATCCCGGTCGGCGTGGCCCTGCTCATCCAGTACCTCGGCCCGCCGCTGCTCATCGGCTACGTCAAGTTCGTCCAGCGCAAGCCCGTCAGCCGGGGCGCGGCGTTCGGCGCCGCGGTCGCCGTGACCGGCCTCGCCTGCGTGGTGGAGGTCTGGAACGGCCTGAGCTTCGACGCGCTCGGCGTCCTGTTCGCGCTCGGTGCCGCCTGCTGCCAGGTCGGCTACTTCGTGCTGGCCGACGCCGGCCGCCGGGGCGAGCGACCGGTCGACCCGATGGCCGTCAGCGCGTTCGGCCTGCTGATCGGCGCGGTCGTGCTCACCGTGGCGACCCGGCCCTGGGAGGCCGACTGGAGCCCGCTCGGCGGGGACGTCGTGATGAACGGGCACTCGCTGCCCGCGTTCCTCCCGGCCGCCTGGATGGTGCTGGTGGCGACCGTCCTCGCCTACCTGACCGGCGTGGTCTCCGTCGGGCACCTCTCGCCGCCGGTCGCCGGGGTGGTGGCCAACCTGGAGGCCGTCGTCGCCACCGTGCTGGCCTGGATCCTGCTCGGCGAGCACCTCGGGCTGCCGCAGCTCGCGGGCGGCCTGCTGGTGCTCGCCGGGGCGTTCGCGGCCCAGGCGAGCAAGCCGACGGAGGCCGCGGGGTCCGCGCGGGCGGCGGAGTCCGTCGCGGTGGACGCCGTCGCGGTCGAGCCCGTCGCGGGGGCGGTGGCGGCGGCGGCCGAGGCCGTCGCGGTGGACGCCGGGGAGCCGACCACCGCCGAGAGCGGGGTCAGCGGCCGACCCAGCCGAACCAGTCGAAGTGGTTGAGCGGCCACACGACGGCCGACACCGGCCCCACCACGTTGCCCACCGGCACCGCGCCGCCACCCGGGCCGCTGCGGTGGTAGCGGGAGTCCGCCGAGTCGCTGCGGTGGTCGCCCTCCACCCAGATGTGCCCGGCCGGCACCGTCACCGGCCCGAAGTCCAGGCCGGCGCAGGAGTCGTCCCCCGGGTGGAGGTACGGCTCGTCGACCTTCTTCCCGTTCACTGTGAGCGTGGTGCCGGTGCACTGCACGGTCTGACCACCGGTCGCGATCACCCGCTTGACCAGGTAGTTGTCGTCCTTCGGCGGCACCAGCCCGACGAAGCTCAGCGCCGAGGTGAGCGCGTTGGTGAACGGGTTGCCGTCGACCGGCTGCGGCGGGAGCCAGTCGCCCGGGTCCTTGAAGACCACCGGCTGCCCCTGCTCCGGCTCCCAGCCGGTCAGCGGCGCCAGCTTGTTCACGCCGACCCGGTCGCCGATCCGCAGCGTGTTCTCCATCGAGCCGGACGGGATGGTGAACACCTGGAGCAGACAGGTCTTGATCAGCAGCGCGAGCGTCAGGCCGACCGCGATCATCGCCGGGATCTCGATCCACCACGGCCGCGGCTTGCGCCGCGTCCGCCGGGCCTTGCGGGCGCGACCGCCACGGGCCCGGCGGCGGGCCTCGGCGCGACCGCCGGGGGCGGCGGAACTCTCGGCACGGCCCTCGGCCTCGCTCGGCGTTTCGGGCAGGTTCACCGCCATCGTCGCTGCTCCACCTCTCCGGCTGCGGAAACCTGCAGGCTACGCCAACCGTGGAGCCTCACGAAATCCGGACTTTAGCCGCGCCCGACACCCCCGGCACCCCTGACACCGGGCCTCCGGGACGCTGATTCACCGCCGCGGAGCCCGCCGGTACCGGTTGAAAACAGTCGGAACCGGTCGACATCGGTCAGTGCCGGACCTTCTCGGGCCCGCGGCCCTCGTGCGCGGAGCCTCAGGCGCGGGCGATCGCCTCGTGGTGGCGGATGACCTCGGCGATGATGAAGTTCAGGAACTTCTCAGCGAAGACCGGGTCCAGCTTGGCCCCGGCGGCCAGCTCGCGCAGCCGCTTGATCTGGTCCCGCTCCCGCGCCGGATCGGCCGGCGGCAGCTTGTGCTCGGCCTTGAGCCGGCCGACCCGCTGGGTCGCCTTGAACCGCTCGGCCAGCATGTGGACCACCGCGGCGTCGATGTTGTCGATGCTCTCGCGCAGGCTGGTCAGCTCGGCGCGCACGGCGTCGTCCACCCCCGCGGGCGGAGCGGCGTCGGAGGTCGTGGGGTGGTCCGTCATCGCGGCGGCTCCCGGAAAGGCTGGTGGTGGAAACCCGGCCGTACGGCGGCCGAGCTCGGGCCCGCGCCAATCTAACAGGGCTCCCGGCCCCGGTCCCCTCCGTTGCACCCGACCGTCCACGATCCGGACGGCGCACGCACCGCCGCACCGCCGGGCACCCGAAGTACCCGGGGACGGACCGGGGCCCACCGTAGGCTGGTGCGTGCATGACCGGAAGTGACGCACCAGCAATTCCTCAGCTGCTCCTCAGCAGTTCCGCAGCAATGTCAGCAATGGAGGTACCGATCGTGGCTACGACCCGCACCGCCCGCACCGCCTGGGAGGGCAACCTGCTCCAGGGCAAGGGGCAGGTGACCTTCGCCTCGTCCGGCATCGGTGAGTACCCCGTCTCCTGGGCGGCCCGTGCCGAGGAGCCCAACGGCAAGACCAGCCCGGAGGAGCTGATCGGCGCCGCGCACTCCGCGTGCTTCTCGATGGCCCTCTCGCACGCCCTGGCCGGCGCCGGCACCCCGCCCGCCAAGCTGGACACCCAGGCCGACGTGACCTTCCAGCCCGGCGCCGGCATCACCGGCATCCACCTGACCGTGGTCGGCGACGTCCCGGGCCTGGACGAGGCCGGCTTCGTGAAGGCCGCCGAGGACGCCAAGGCGAACTGCCCGGTCAGCCAGGCCCTCACCGGCACCACCATCACCCTGACGGCCACGCTGGCCTGACGTTCCGGCGGACGCCCCGCCGGCCGAGGCCCCACCCCGCTTCGCGCTCCCGGCGCGCAACCGGTGTCATGGGGCGCGGGTTCGGCGCACGCGCCCCTGGCGCACATCATGTGATGTGTACCGGGGGCGTCTGCATGTACCGCCACGGTTGACCCCAAAGCGGGCGAATCACCCTGGCGGCGGTCACCGCGCGTTGCCGACGCGTCCTATGATCGGCCGCAGCGCCCTGTTCTTCACGCGGGTGTCCACGCGGTCTCCCCCACGCGGCAGTTCCCCGCCGGGCGTCCCGCGCCGGACCGACCCCGAGGACCGCGACAGAGTGCGGAGCCGGCCGCCGCAGTCCCGGGTGACCGGTCGGACCAGCATCAGGCGTCAGCAGCGGACGGGAGCATGCCGTGCCGGGCCAGAACGAGGGGGCCGACGCACACCACCCGGGGGTGGCCCTGGAGGACGGGCCCACCAACCGGGACGGAGCCCGGGACAGCACCCCCGAGGTGGCCCCGGACGCGGCACCCGAAGTGCTCCTCTGCCCCACCTGCTCGGCGCCACTGACCAACGGCGCCCACCGGGCGGACGACGGGACCGACCGGATGCTCACCGCACTGCGGGCCAGCGAGTCCCGCTTCCGGGCCGCCTTCTGCGACGCTGTCATCGGCATGGCCCTGATCGACCCCGACGACCGGATCATCGAGGTCAACCCCGCCTTCGCGGCCCTGCTCGGCCGCGGCGTCGGCGAACTCGTCCGCACCCACCTGCACGAGATCCTCGACCCGGAGGGCATGCCGCACCGGCTCTTCCCCGCCCTCGTCCACGGCGGACGCGAACGGTTCCGGGTCGAGAAGCAGCTCAGGCACCGCGAAGGCCGCACGGTCTGGAGCAAGGTGACCGTCTCCCTCATCCGGGACAGCGCCGGGCACCCCCTCTACACCCTCGCCCTCGTCGAGGACATCACCGAACAGCGCCGGCTCGGCGACCGCCTCGAATACCAGGCCCTCCACGACCCGCTGACCCGGCTCCCCAACCGGACCTACTTCTTCGAACGCCTCGACGCCGCCTGCCTCACCGGCGACCCCCGCCCCGCGGACGGGCGCCGCGTCGGCGTCTGCTACCTCGACCTCGACGGCTTCGCCGCGATCAACGAGACCCTCGGCCACCACATCGGCGACCAGCTCCTGATCGCCGTCGCCACCCGGCTGCGCGGCGGCTTCCCCGGGCACAGCGCCCACCTGGTCGCCCGGATGGGCGGCGACGAGTTCGCCGTCCTCGTCACCGACAGCGCGGGCAGCGAACAGCTCACCGACCTGGCCGCCCGCATCCTCGAAGCCCTGGAACTCCCCTTCGACATCGCCGGCCACCGCCTGGTGATCACCGCCAGCGTCGGCGTCGTCGAACGCCCCGTGCACGGGACCACCCCGACCGACCTGGTCAAGGACGCCGACGCCACCCTCTACTGGTCCAAGGCCGACGGCCGCGCCCGCTGGACCCTCTACGACTCCGACCGCGGCGCCCACCAGCTCACCCGCCAGCTCCTCGCCACCGCACTGCGCCCGGCCCTCGAACGCGGCGAGTTCACCATCGAGTACCAGCCGCTGGTCGGCCTCGCCGACGGCGCGGTGCACGGCGCCGAGGCCCTGGTCCGCTGGCGCCACCCCCGCTACGGGACGCTCTCGCCCGACCGCTTCATCCCGCTCGCCGAGGAGTCCGGAGCGATCGTGCCGCTCGGCAAGTGGGTGCTGGAGGAGTCCTGCCGCCAGGCCCGGCAGTGGCTCACCGAGTTCCCCGACACCGAGACCTTCGTCAGCGTCAACCTGGCCGCCCGGCAGATCTGGGACTCCGACGTCGTCGCCGACGTCGCCCGCGCCCTCGAACGCACCGGCCTGCCCGCCCGGCTGCTCCAGCTGGAGATCACCGAGAGCGCCCTGCTCGGCCCCGGCGGCCGCCCGCTCCAGGCCCTGCAGGCGCTCGCCGACATGGGCGTCCGGATCGCCATCGACGACTTCGGCACCGGCTACTCGAACCTCGCCTACCTCTCCCGCCTGCCGGTGCACGTGCTCAAGCTCGACGGCACCTTCATCGAGGGCTTCCGCGACCCGGCCCCGGCCGGCCGGCCCGACCACCCGGCCCCCGACAGCCGCCGCAGCGACGCCGACGAGCAGATCGTCGGAGCGATGGTCCAGCTGGCCCACACCCTGGGCCTGACCGTCACCGCCGAGGGCATCGAGAACGCCGCCCAGGCCGAACGCCTCCGCCTCACCGGCTGCGACACCGCCCAGGGCTGGTACTTCGCCCGCCCCGGCGACGCCGAACGCGTCGCCGCCATACTGCGCCGGTCCCGGCCCGCCCCCCGGTAAAGGGCCGGAGCGCGAGCGCCGCCCGTCGGACGGCTGCTGACTCGCGGCTGGCGGCTGGCGGACGGCGGACGGCGGACGGCGGACTGAGCGTCCGCAGGGCCGAGTACCGGGGATCCCCGCGACCCCGGCCACGACGACGGCCGGGCCGGGGGCGCTGGGGCGGCCGGCGGTCAGGCGGCACCCCGGCCGCAGGGGCTCGCCACCTCGCTCTCGGCCGCCCGGTTGCCGGGCGGCTCGGTTGCTCGGCGGCTCGGCGGCGGCTCGGGACGAGCCCGCCACGGTATCTGTCGGCCTGCACGACCGGACGCCAGCAACTGCGGGAAGTCTCCGGCCCGGCGCCCATGACCTGGCAAGGTCCGTCAGGACACGGCCGGTCGCTCGCTCGACGCTTCGCGACGCGCCCGCTTCGGCGCCCAACGGTCGGCTCCGTCGCGATCGGCGTGCGAGGACGTCCGGCCCTGAGGGCTCCAGCCCCGGCACCACCTCTGTGAGCAGGCCCGTTGCCCGCCGGTCCGGTCGCCACCGGAGTCCGCCACGGCCTGCCGGCCAGGGACCCGCCGACCCCGGCCACGACGATGGCCGGGGACAGGCGGTCTGCGTCGGGCGGTCTGCCTCAGGCCGTGGCCGTCAGGCCGTAGGCCTCGGCGATCCGGCCGTAGGAGCGGAGGCGGGCCTCGTGGCCGTGGATGTGGGAGGTGATCATCAGCTCGTCGACGCCCGTTCGCTTGCGCAGGGCTTCGAGGCCGTCGGCGACCTCGCCCGGGGCGCCTAGGACCACGTTGGCCAGCCAGTTGTCGATGAAGTCGGCCTCGACCGGGCTGTACGGGTAGGACTCGGCCTCCTCCGGCGTGGGGATCGGGCCGGGGGTGCCGCGGCGCAGCCGGAGCATGCCGAGGGCCGCGGAGCGGGCTAGGCGGCGGGCGGAGTCCTCGTCGTCGGCGGCCACCGCGCTCACGCCGATGAGGGCGTAGGGCTCGGTGAGGACGGCGGAGGGGCGGAAGGAGTCCCGGTAGAGGTCGAGTGCCGGGAGGGTGTTGGCGCTGCTGAAGTGGTGCGCGAAGGCGAAGGGCAGGCCGAGGCGGCCGGCGAGCTGGGCGCTGAAGCCCGAGGAGCCGAGGAGCCAGATCGGCGGTCGGGCGTCGCCGTTGGGGACGGCCGTGAGCCGGGCGTACGGGTGGCCGGCCGGGAAGTCGCCGTCGAGGAAGTGGGTCAGTTCGGCGAGCTGCTGGGGGAAGTCGTCGGCGCCCTCGGCGAGGCCGCGGCGCAGTGCCCGGGCGGTGGCCTGGTCGGTGCCGGGGGCGCGACCGAGGCCGAGGTCGATCCGGCCGGGGTGCAGGGCCTCCAGCAGGCCGAACTGTTCGGCGATGGCGAGCGGGGCGTGGTTGGGGAGCATGACGCCGCCGGAGCCGAGCCGGAGCGTGGTGGTGTGGGCGCCCAGGTGGGCGAGCAGGACGGCCGGGGTGGAGCTGGCGACGCCGGGCATGCCGTGGTGCTCGGCGACCCAGAAGCGGTGGTAGCCCCAGCGCTCGGCGTTCCGGGCGAGTGCGGTGGTGGCCGCGAGCGCCTCGGCGGGGGTGTGGCCGGCGCCGACGGTCGCGAGGTCGAGGATCGAGAGCGGGGCGGGTGCGGTGCCGCGGGCGGTGCCCCGGATCGCGGGGGCGGGCGGTTCGGTGCCGTGTGTCTGCTGGTCCTCGGTGGTCATGCCGCTCGCCTTTCCGGTCTCTTCTACTCCTGCCGATCGGGGGCAACCACCGTCCGGCGCCCGCTGTTCCCCGCCTCCGGGGTGTCTCGCGGCACATCTCCGGAGCCGCCGCTCGATCCGCGGCCGGAGCCGCCGCCGACCGGACGTTCGGCTGACGCAGCGCCAGCGGGCGGACACGCGTGGCGACTTCACGCCAGAGCCGGAAGTCGCCAGCCGCAGGTCTCGCGATGGACCGCCGGAGTCCGGCAGGCTGGTGATCAGGAGCGGGGGCATCGATGGGAAGCCCCCCGTTCCCGTTGACAAGGTCGCCGGGCTGGACCAGTTCCGGACGATCCATGCGAGCCCCCGGAGTGGAAACCCCGCTCCGGGGGCTCGTTCCATTCCATGTGCGGCCCGCATCCGTCCGGCCGGGCGCAAATCCGGCAGCGGTTCCACGCCCGGCGGGAAGTGCGGCAGCATGGAATGTGGCGCGGATCACTCCGGCGGCTGGTGCCGCCGACCGCGACGGCTTCGTTCCCCGGCTGTGATCCCGCGCATACCCGGGGTGCTTCATGGCATGAAAAGTCGAGGCGCTAGCGTTGACCCCAGCAGCCACCTGCTCCCCCGGGCGGCGTGGAGGGAGTACGGGCCTTGAACTTCGTGGCGGCGATCGGATCCTCGTGGATCTGCGCCCTGGCGCTCTGCGCCGTACTCGGCGACGCCCTCCTCCCCTTCATTCCCAGCGGCACGCTGGTGATTCTGGCCGTGCTCAAGACCGCGCAGATCGACGGCGCCCCGGTGCTGCTCGGCCTGGGCGTTGCGATTTCCTCGTTCCTCGGCGACCTCCTGCTGCTGCACCTCGCCCGACGCGGCGCCCCGCTGGTCCAGCGGCGGCTGGCGCGGCGCCCCAAGCTCGCGGCGAGCGTGTCCCGGGTGCAGCAGGCCCTGGTCGAACGGCCGCGCGGGGCCGCCGCCGCGATGGTGGTGGTCGCCCGGTTCGTGCCGGCGGGACGGACCGTCCTCGACCTGGCCATCGGGCACTCCCCCGACCACCCGCACCGCTTCCTGCACTGGTCGGCACTGGCGGCGCTGGTGTGGGCCGCCTACATCGTGACGCTGGGCTGGCTGAACAGCCACTGGTTCGACACCGCCTGGCTCAGCCTGGCCGTCTCCTGCACGGCGGCGACCGTGGTGAGCACCGCGATAGCACGAATAGTGCGCCGTAACCGGCGACTCTCGGCACTCTGACGGAGCCCGCCCCCGCGGCGGTACGGTACTGCCCGAGCGAGTAGTCGGGCGCGAAGCGTCACAGGACCGCAACAGAACCGGGATCCCTGCAGCCCAGCCGGGCGCCATGGGCGTGTTGACCCATGTCGGGCCCGGACGACCCCTTTGATCGCCGTCCGGTCCGCATGACATGCTAACGGCGGAATACTCATCAATTGCCCGATTTGACCGGTAAGGCCCAGAGCCGCCCGCACCACCGGCCGTCGGCACCAGGGGAGACCATGACCAGCATCTCGCGCAGGACCGTGCTCAGTGCCACCGCAGCGACCGCGGCCCTCGGGGCGGTCGCGGCCTGTTCCAGCAACGGCTCCGGCTCGGGACCGGCCTCCTCCTCCGCCCCCTCGGGCACCCCCGCCCCCGCCCCGACCGGCACCACCGATCCGACCCAGGCCGTGGTGCCCAAGGGCGCGCCGATCGGTGACGGCTCCAACGCGGACACCGGGCCCCAGCCGAACCAGCCCAAGCCCGAGAAGCTCAAGCCCGGCGAGCGTCCGCCGCAGTTCGTCGTCTTCTCCTGGGACGGCGCGGGCGGCACCGACGACGGCCAGTTCCCCCGGTTCCTCAAGCTGGCCGAGCAGTACAAGGCCACGATGACCTTCTTCCTCTCCGGCATATACGCCCTGCCGAAGGGCAAGTCCAGCCTCTACCACCCGCCGAAGCACGCGGTCGGGGCCTCCGACATCCCGTACCTGTCGGACGGCGCGGTCAAGAGCACGCTCAAGCTCGTCAGCCAGGCCTGGCTGGCCGGGCATGAGATCGGCACCCACTTCAACGGGCACTTCTGCTCCAGCCGCCCGGACAAGAACGGGGTCAACATGTGGACCCCGGACGACTGGCAGAGCGAGATCGACCAGGCGATCGGGTTCGTCACCCAGTGGCGGACCAACACCGGCTTCACCGACGTCGACCCGCTGCCCTTCGACTACAAGAAGGAGCTCATCGGCGGCCGGACCCCGTGCCTGGAGGGGCAGAAGGCGCTGCTGCCGACGGCGGCGAAGATGGGCTGGAAGTACGACGCGAGTTCGGCGGGCGGCCTCCAGATATGGCCGCAGAAGGTGCAGGACGGCAAGGTCTGGGACTTCCCGCTGCAGTCCATCCCCTTCCCGGGGCACACCTTCCAGGTCCTGTCGATGGACTACAACATCCTGGCCAACCAGTCCAGCGGCAGCACCAAGGGAGACCCGTCCAAGTACGGCGACTGGCGCAACCAGGCCCGGGACTCCTACCTGGCCGGCTTCGACCGCGCCTACAACAGCAACCGCGCGCCGTTCTTCATCGGCAACCACTTCGAGCAGTGGAACGGCGGCATCTACATGGACGCCGTCGAGGACGCGCTCAAGGCCATCGCCGGCAAGCCCGAGGTGCGGCTGGTCTCCTTCAAGCAGCTCGTCGAGTGGCTGGAGGTGCAGGACCAGTCCACCCTGCGCAAGCTGCGCACGCTCAACGTCGGCCAGGCGCCCACCGGCGGTTGGGAGACCTTCCTGGGCGCGGCCGGCTGACGGCCGCACCCGGCGAGCGGCAGGCGGCGGGAGGGGACAGGGGCGGGGACGGGTTCGGCGGACGCTAGGCGTGCCCGCCGGACAGGCGGCTCACGATGGCCCCGGCGCCGTCCGCCGACCAGAGAATCGAGTAGTGGTTGGTGTCCGGCACGGGCGAGGCCGGCACCCGTGCCCGGTCGAGCCCGGACCGCGCGATCCGCTCGGCGTCGTAGAGGCCCTGCGCTTCGTCGAACAGGCCCCGTTCCGCCCACAGCAGTTCGGCCGGGCAGGGCAACCGGTGCACGGCTGCGGCCGCTTCGGTGTCCAGCAGCACCTGGGCGCCGTCGGTCTGCACGGCCTCCAGCACACAGGAGGAGCGCAGCTCGGGCTCGCGGCCGACCAGGTCCCGCTGGGTGTAGGCGTCGATCCCGTCCGACCAGGCGGAGCCGACGGCCGGATGCCGCTGCCAGAAGGCCCGGTAGGCGTTCCGGTCCGGGAAGGTCATCGAGAGGCGCGCCAGCGCTGGGCCGAGCACGGCGGCGAGGGCGTCCTCCTCTCGGACGCCGTCGGGCAGCGGGAAGGTCAGCGCTCCGTCCACGAGCAGCACCCGGCCGACGAGTCGGGGGTGCCGCACCGCCGCCAGGGCGGTCACCCACGCCCCCATGGAATGCCCGACGACGGTGGCCGGCCCGAGTCCGAGCGCGTTGATCAGTGCGGCCATGTCGTCTGCGTGGCGGGCCAGGCCGTACGGCCCGGCGAGCGCGCGGCTGCCGCCGCGGCCCCGCAGGTCGGGGGCGAGCAGAGTGACCTTCCCGGCCAGTTGGCGGGCGACCTCGTACCACGCGAGGCCGTTGGCGGTGATGCCGTGCACCGCCACGACGGTGGGCGCCCGCGGGTCCGCGGCGGGCCAGCGCAGGACGGACAGCGCGCCGCCGGGCACCGGGACGGCCAACTCCTCGGGGTGCAGGGACGACTGGCTCACGTGGGACCACCTCCGGTGGGACGGGCAGGACGGACGCCACCCGGCGGGCGCGTCGCGCGGGCGGATCGGGCGGCGCGGATACGGGCGGGCAGCCTGGCCAGACCGCCGGGCAGCAGGTAGACCACGGCGACGAACAACGCGCCGAGCAGGAACAGCGGTTGGGAGAGCGGGGCGCGCAGGACCGCGGGGAGGTCCGCGACCGTCCCCGAGTTGGCGAGGTCGCCGAGCCGGTGACCGGCCCAGGTGTAGAGCACGCCGCCGAGCAGCGGACCCCAGCGGGTGCCGGATCCGCCGAGGACCACCATGACCAGCAGCGCGAGGGTGGCGTCCGAGGTGGCGGCCTGCGGAGTGGCGCCGCCGGTCAGCAGCAGGTAGACGACCCCGCCCGCTCCGGCGAGTCCGCCGGCCAGCACGAAGGCGACCAACTTGTAGCCGTAGGGCCGCAGTCCGAGCACCTCGACCCGGCGCTCGTTCTCCCTGATGCCCTCCCAGACCCTGCCGGTCGGCGAGTTGACGGCACGGTGGACGACGCCGAGGGTCAGCGCCAGGTAGGCGACGGCTATCCAGTACAGGTTGGCGGTGTTCTCGATCCCGAGCAGGCCGGCGGGCAGGTGGTCGGCCGGCGCGGACCGGCCCTCCTCGCCACCCGTGATGCCACCGGGGTTGCGCTGGACGAGGATCGAGCCGGCCTGGGCGAAGGCGAGGGTGACCATGGAGAACCCGATGCCGGAGACGCGGAGGCCGACCGAGCCGAGGAGGAGGGCCAGCGCGACGGTGCAGGCCACGCCGAACACCGCGGCGGCGGCGAACGGCAGGTCCAGCTCCAGCATCCCGAGGTCGGTGGCGTACAGGCCGGTGGCGAAGTAGAGGGCGTGGCCGAAGGAGAGCAGTCCGGTCCGGCCGAGCAGGAGGTCGTACCCGGTGGCGAGCGCCCCGTAGAGCAGGCACAGGGCGATGAGTTGGAGACTTCCCGGGCTGCCGAGCGGGCCGTCGAGCAGTCCCGGGACGGGAAGCGCACTGTATGGGGCGACAAGGAGCGAGATCAGCAGAGCGATCGGCCACCAGCGTAGCGCTCTGTGCACCGGTGTCGAGCGATTAGTGACTGAATCACCTGTTCGATGGATACCGCGCGGCTCGTTCCTGTGATCGGATGTGGTCACGGCAGGGCCGGTGTCAGTCCCCCCTGCCACAGTGTCGGTGTCGGCGGAGCTGGTGTCAGTCCCCTCTGCTGACATGGTGGTCCCGGCAGGGCTGGTGTCAGTCCCCCCTGCCAGGGTGGCGGCGGTTCGGTCGGCCGTCATGCCACCGGTGCTCGTGATCGGTGTTTCGGCGCTCACGCGAGCCTCCCGGTGAGTCCACGGGGTCGGACGAGAAGCAGGACGGCGAGCAGGACGACGACGGAGAGGTCGCCGAGCCCCGCCCCGGTGTAGTAGTTGGCGAACTGCTGGACGAGACCGACGCCGGCCGAGGCGACGGCGGCGCCGGTGACCGAGCCCAGGCCGCCCATCACGACGACGACGAACGCGAAGACGAGCAGGCCGGTCCCCTGGCCGGGGGTGACCGAACCGAAGTAGAGGCCGCCGAGGGCCCCGCCGAGCGCGGCGGCGGCCCCGCCGATGGCGAAGACGAGGGTGAAGGCCCGACGGACGTCGATGCCGAGCGCCGTGACCATCGCCCGGTCCTCGACGCCGGCCCGGACGATCAGCCCGTAGCGGGTGCGGGCGAGGAACAACCGAAGAGTGAGCAACAGCACCGCGGCGGCGGCCACGAGCACGAAGCGGTTGACCGGGACGGTCGCGCCGAGCACGTGCCAGGTGCCGGCGAGGGCGGCGGGCTGGGGGAAGGGGCGGGCGTCCGCGCCCCACACCCCCATCAGCAGGGCGGGAACGGCGAGCCCGACCCCGACGGTGGCGAGGATCTGGTCGCGCGGCCGGCTGTAGAGCGGCCGGATCAGGGAGAGCTCCAGCAGGACGGCCGTGGCCGTCCCGACGAGGGTGCCGAAGGGCACGGCGAGCCAGAAGGAGAGACCGGCCTCGGTGCCGGCCCACCAGGTGGCATAGGCGCCGATCGAGAGCAGGGCGCCGTGCGCGAAGTTGAGCACGTCCATCAAACCGAAGATCAGCGACAGACCGGAGGCGATCAGGAAGTACAGCGCACCGAGACCGAGTCCAGTGCAGGAGAGGAGAACGATGGTGTCCATCAGAGCTTCACCTCCGTGGTGACGGCGGAGACGCTCGGAGCTCCCAAGGGCGGGGCCGCCGCCGGCGCGGCAGCCGCGGGCATGGCCGCCGAGGCCGTGGCCGCCGCGACCGACCGGCGGGTGCCGACGCCGAGCAGGCGACGGGCGGCCTCCTCGTCGGCCACCAGCGCGACGGTGTCGCCCTGGTGGGCGGTACGGCCGTCGGCCAGGACGACGCAGGTACCGGCGAGCCGGCGCACGAGGGCGAGGTTCTGCTCGACCAGGAGGACGGGCACGGCCTCGGCCGCGCGGGCCAGCACGTCGGCCACCTCGGCGACGACCTTCGGGGCCAGGCCCTTGGTCGGCTCGTCGGCGATGATCAGCCGGTTGCGGTTGAGCAGCGTCCGGGCGATCGCCACCATCTGCTGCTGGCCGCCGGAGAGGGTGCCCGCCAACTGTGCGGACCGCTTCCTCAGTTCGGGGAAGAGTTCGTGGACGAGGGCGTAGTCCGGTTCGCCGCCGGGAGCGCCGCGCTCGGCGACACGGAGGTTCTCGGCGATCGTCAGGCCGGCGAAGATCCCCCGGTCCTCGGGGGCGTAGCCGATGCCGTGGCGAACCACCAGATGAGTCGGAAGAGAGGAGATCTCCGTATCGGCGAAGAGGATGCTGCCCGTTCGGGGCACCAGGCCCATGACGGCCCTGACGGTGGTGGTCTTGCCCGCGCCGTTGCGGCCGAGGAGCGCGGTGACCCCGGCCGGGGCGACGTCCAGGTCGACGCCGTGCAGGATGTGCAGCCCGTTGACGACCACGCGCAGATCGCGAACGGAGAGGAGAGGAGGAAGGCCGGTCACAACGCCTCGCCCAGGTAGGCCTGTTGGACGGTGGGGTCGGCCATCACGGCCTCCGGGGTGCCCAGGGCGAGCAGAGTGCCGTGGTGCATCACCGCGAGGCGGTCGGCGAGGCCGAGCAGGACGTCCATGTGGTGCTCGACCATCAGGACGGTCCGGCCGAGGTCCCGGTGCACCGAGCGGATCAGCGCGGTGAGGGCGGGCACCTCCTCGGCGCTCACCCCGGCCATCGGCTCGTCCAGCAGGATGAGTCGGGGGTCGGAGACCAGCAGGACGGCCAGTTCGAGCTTGCGCTTCTCGCCGTGGGAGAGCGCGCTTGCCACGGTGTCGGCCCGGTGGGCGAGTTCGGTGCGGCGGAGGGTCTCGTCCACCTGGTCGGCGAAGCGGTCGGCGCGGCGCCAGAGCCGGTACGAGGCGCCCGGCCCGGCGGACGCCTGGGCGGCGAGACGGACGTGGTCGACGACGGTCGTGCCCGGCCAGAGGGAGGAGGTCTGGAAGGTCCGGCCGAGTCCGCGGCGGGCGCGGGCGTGGACGGGCTCGGCGGTGATGTCGGCGCCGTCGAGGCGAAGGCGGCCGTGGGTCGCCGGGTAGATGCCGGAGATCAGGTTGAACAGGGAGGTCTTGCCGGCCCCGTTGGGGCCGATGAAGGCGATGAACTCGCCTTCGGCTACGGAGAAGGAGACGTCCTCGACGATCGGGACGCCGCGGACGGACCAGCCGAGTCCGTCCAGACTCAGAACGGAGGTGGTCACGGGCGGGGAGGGAGTGGGCAGAGCCGGAGCGGGCATCGGATCAGCCCGCCATCGGGGCGACCGGGGGCGCGACCTCGTCCGCGGTGAGGGCCTTCGCCACGGAGGGCCTGGCATCGGCGCCGGTGCCGGTCAGCCGGACCTGGAACATCGGCTGGAGCAGGGCGTGGTCCTCGGCGCGGACGGTGGTCCGGCCCTTGACCCCGTCGAAGCTCCAGCCCTCCAGGGCCTTCACCAGGGCCGAAGTGTCCTCGGCGGAGCCGTGGGCGGCCTCGACGGCGTGGACGATCATCTGCGCGGCGGTGAAGCCGTCGGGGGTGAAGATGTCGGTCTTGCCCCCGGCGGCGGTCACGGCGTCCGTCATGGCCTTCTCCACCGGGGTTCCGGCGGCACCGGCGAAGTAGTGGTTCAGGAAGTAGATCCGTTCGCCGGCCGGACCGAACAGCGGGTAGGAGGCGGCCAGGTCGAGGCCGGTGACGACCTTGGTGCCGGAGAACACGTCCTGCTGGCTGAGCGCCGTCCACAGGGCCGACGCGGTGTCGCCGGCCCAGGCGACGAAGAGCAGATCGGGCCTGGCGTTCCCGGCCTGGGTGGCGAAGGGGGTGAGGTCGGTGGCGCTCGGCGGGGCGAGCACCTGCTCGACCGTCGCGCCCTGGGCGCCCAGTACGTCCTTGACGGCGGCCACGTTGGCCTGGCCGAAGGCGTTGTCCTGGGCGAGCACCGTCACCTTCCTGCCCTTGGCATCGCCGATGAACGAGGCGGCGGTGCGGATGTCCTGGTAGGACTGGCGGCCGGAGCGGAAGGTGTACCGGTTCAGGCCGGTGATCTTGTCGGCGGCGGCCGGGCCGCTGATGAAGAGCACCTTGTTCTGGGCGGCGATCGGGCCGACCTGGAGGGCGACGCCCGAGGCGGTGGAGCCCGCGAGGATCTTGTGCCCCTTGCCGATCAGGTCCTTGGCGGCGGACACCGCCTTGGCCGGGTCGCCCGCGTCGTCCTGCTCCTCGACCTCGATCCGGTGTCCGTCGACCGCGCCGGTGCCCTTGGTCGCGTAGTCCAGACCCGCCTTGAAGCCGTCCACGTACTGCTTTCCGTAGGCGGCCAGCGGGCCGGTCCTGGAGTACACCAGGCCGACCTTGACCGGGCTCTTCACACCGCCGCCGTCCGCCGCGCCCGTCCCGGCGGTGCCGGCCTTGGCGCAGCCCGCGGCGAGCAGGACGCAGGCCGCGAGCGCGGCGAGCCGCCGCCCCGGTCCGCCGGTCGGGGCCCGACGGGCCGCGGTCCTGGTGGGGGCTATCGAGCTGCGCATGGTGACCGACTCCTGGGGGTGCGGCGGGTGGATGCCGGAACCGTAGGTGTGCGGCGAGACCGGCGACATGTGCCCGGACGACGCATCAGCCGGTCGTGGTGTGGCTGCGACCGCCATACCGTCGGGCCCCGGAGGCGGCACGGGCGCCACGCGCTTGCCACGGTGTGCCCTCCTGACACGGATCCGCAGCCGGCCATGGCGGCAGCAGCCATGGCCGCGACGGCGCGGGGCCGGACACCGTGGAAGGACCGGCGTTCCCTGCTCGCGACTCGTCCGCCCACAACTCCCCTCACGAGGTGCTCCTTTGGACAAGGTCATGGACTCCCCTGCCGACGCGGTCCGGGACATCCCCGACGGCGCCGTGCTGGCCGTCGGCGGCTTCGGCCTCTGCGGCATCCCCAGCACGCTGATCGGCGCCCTGGTGCACGCCGGGGCCACCGGGCTGCGCGTGGTCTCCAACAACTGCGGGGTGGACGACTGGGGGCTGGGCCTGCTGCTGCGGGCGGGCCGGATCGCCCGGATGACGTCCTCCTACGTCGGCGAGAACAAGGAGTTCGCCCGGCAGTACCTCTCGGGCGAACTGGAGGTGGAGCTGACGCCGCAGGGCACGCTGGCCGAGCGGCTGCGGGCCGGCGGGGCGGGCATCCCGGCGTTCTACACCCCGGCGGGCGTCGGCACCCAGGTCGAGGAGGGCGGGCTCCCCTGGCGGTACGCGGCGGACGGAACGGTCGCGCTCGCCTCGCCGGCCAAGGAGGTCCGGGAGTTCGGCGGTCGGCGCCACCTCCTGGAGGAGGCGATCACGGCCGACTTCGCGCTCGTCCGGGCCGAGGCGGCGGACCGGCACGGCAACTGCGTCTTCCACGCGGCCGCCCGCAACTTCAACCCGCTCTGCGCGGCGGCGGCCCGGATCACCGTGGTCGAGGCCGACCGGATCGTCGAACCGGGAGCGCTGGATCCGGACGCCGTGCACCTCCCCGGCGTGTACGTCGACCGGGTCGTGGCCGCGGACCCCACCGACCGGCGGATCGAGCGCCGCACGGTCCGCGCAACGCCAGCGACGCCCGGCACCCCCACCGCCCCGACCCCCACCCCCACCGCCACCGCCACCGCCACACGAGAGCAGGCCTGAGCCGATGACCGCCGCGACACCGCTCGACCCCCGCAAGGCACTCGACCCCCGGAATGCATCCAACCCCCGCAAGGCACCCGACCCCCGGAACGCCCTTGCCGCGCGCGCCGCGAGGGAGTTGTGCGACGGGGAGTACGTGAACCTGGGCATCGGCCTGCCCACCCTGATCCCCGACCATCTCCCGCCGGGCGTGGAGGTGGTGCTGCACTCGGAGAACGGCGTCCTGGGCGTGGGCCCGTACCCGGCCGACGGCGCCGAGCACGCCGACCTGATCAACGCGGGCAAGGAGACCGTGACCGTCGCGGCGGGCGCCTCGTACTTCGATTCGGCCGTCTCCTTCGGCATGGTCCGGGCCGGCCGGATCGACGTCTCGGTGCTCGGCGCGATGCAGGTGTCGGCGGCCGGCGACCTCGCCAACTGGATGATCCCCGGGAAGACGGTCAAGGGCATGGGCGGCGCGATGGACCTCGTGCACGGCGCCCGGCGGCTGATCGTCGTCATGGAACACACGGCCAGGGACGGCTCACCGAAGATCGTCGAGGAGCTCACGCTCCCCGCCACCGGACGGCGGGTCGTGGACCGGATCGTCACCGACCTGGCGATCGTGGACGTGACGCCGGCCGGGCTGCTCCTCGTGGAGACGGCACCCGGCAGAACCCTCGAAGAGGTGCGTGCAGCGACCGGAGCCACATTGCTGACGTAGCGTCAAGTTACTTGTCGAGAAACGGAGATGGCGAAGAGAGGGCCTCGACGCGAAGTCCGCTCTTCGCCCGCTCATTCGACGGGAGCGGGCCCCGATGCGCCGGACGCGTCCAATCCGCGCCAATATCACTTCGGCACTCCGGTTTGGCTTGGAACCGTAGTATCTTCACGCTTGCGCACTGATCATCTCTCAGATCGGTTGCGATCACCGCGACCCTCCGGGAGAGTTGAGCACGCCAAGGATCCCGCACACCCGGAGGGGAAACCGGGAAGTGCTCCGGGATCCCGCATTCGAAGCCGGTCGCGCAGTTACACGCCATGTAGTCACACAATAGAATTGATTGCTCACGGTTTATGTGACGAATAGCCCGGAAACTGCCTGACCCACCGCAGTTCACCGGGCAGTGTTCTGCCCCGGGCGGCTCCGAAGCGGCGGCGCAGCCAGTCGACGCACGACTCCGGGGGGAGCAACCATGACCTTGCCGTTCTCGCGGCGGAAAGACGCCGAGACGGCCGACGGCGGCGGCAGTACACGGATCGACGACGCCTTGGCCGACGTACCGGCCCCCGAAGCCCCGTACGACTACGCCCACTTCAGCCGACTCGCCGGACCGGCCCTCGACCCCGGCGACGGGGTCTACCGGACCGACGCCTGGACCGACGCCTGGGCCGACAACTGGACCGACACCCGAATACACCCCGACGACGGCGCCCGCACCGACACCGGTACCGGAACCGACGCGGAAACGGACGCCGAGCCCGGCACCGGATCCGCGCCCTACCGCGTCCAGTACCGCAGCCTGCTGCGCCGCGAGCCGCACCGGATCCGCGCCGCCCTGCTGCTGATGGCCGCCCCGCTCGTGGAAGCGGTGCTGCTGGTCTGGCTGTTACTGCCCGAACACTGGCCCGAGCGCCCCGGCGAGACGGACGCGTGGCTGCTCACCGCCGACAAGGTGATGATCGGGATCATCGCCGTCGTCGAGGTGTTCCGGCTGGTCAACGTGGTCTCCAACGCCCACGCCACCCTCGTCGCCCGCGATCCCGTCCCGGTCACGCCCGAGCGCGGCACCAGGGTCGCCTTCCTCACCACCTGTGTGCCGGGCAAGGAGCCCGCGGAGATGGTCCGGGCCACGCTCACCGCCGCGCTCGCCGTGCGGCACGAAGGCCCCTACGACGTCTGGCTGTTGGACGAGGGAAACGATCCTGCGATGCGCGCGCTCTGCGCCGAGCTGGGCGTCCGCCACTTCAGCCGCTTCGGCCGGCCGCACTGGAACCGGCCCGAGGGCAGGTTCCGCGCCAAGACCAAGCACGGCAACTACAACGCCTGGCTCCAGGCGCACGGCGACGACTACGACTTCTGGGTGTCGGTCGACACCGACCACGTCCCGCTGCCGGACTTCTGCGAGCGCATGCTCGGCTACTTCCGCGACCCCGACGTGGCATTCGTCGTCGGCCCCCAGGTGTACGGGAACTACCGCAGCTCGGGCTCGGCGGTCACCAAATTCTCCGAGAGCCAGCAGTACCTCTTCCACGCGCTGATTCAGCGCGCCGGAAACCGCTACGGGGCGCCGATGTTCGTCGGCACGAACAACGCCGTGCGAATCGGCGCGCTCCAGTCGATCGGCGGGTTGTACGACTCCATCACGGAGGACATGGCGACCGGTCTGGAGTTCCACCGGAGCCGCAACCCCCGGACCGGTGCCCGCTGGAAGTCCGTCTACACCCCGGACGTCCTGGCGGTCGGCGAGGGCCCGTCCTCCTGGACCGACTTCTTCTCCCAGCAACTGCGCTGGAGCCGCGGCACGTACGAGACCCTGCTCACCCAGTACTGGCGGGTGATGTGGAAGCTCTCCCCCGGGCGGCTGCTCAACTACTCGCTGATGGTCTGCTTCTACCCGATGGCGGCGCTGACCTGGCTCCTCGGGGCGGTCTCCAGTGTGCTCTACCTCGTCTTCGGGGCGTCCGGCATCCACGTCTCCTCGGAGATCTGGATGATGCTCTACAGCGACGCCGCCGCGCTCCAGCTCCTGCTCTACACCTGGAACCGCAAGCACAACGTGAGCCCGCACGAGCCGGCCGGCTCCTCCGGGGTCGCGGGCATGGTGATGTCGGCGCTCTCCGGGCCGGTCTACGCGGCCGCCCTGGTGCAGGCCGCGCTGCGGCTGCGCAGCCGCTTCGTCGTCACACCGAAGGGCGGCTCGGCCAGCCCCGACCGGTTCTCCACGTTCCGGCTGCACCTGTTCTGGACGGTCGTGTTCGGGGCCGCGATCGTCGCGTCCTTCTTCACCGGCCACGACCACGCGGCCATGCGCACCTGGGCGTTCATCGCCCTCGTCCTGACGCTGCTGCCCCTGCTGGTGACCGCCGCGGACACCGTCCGGCGCCGGCGGGCCAGGCCCACGGCCACGCTCACCGTGACCGGGGGCGGCCCCTCGGCCACCGCCGTCCGGGTGGACCAGCCCACCGTCCAGCTGCGCCGGCCGGTCCTCCTCGACCCCGCCGCACTCGACCCCGCCGCACTCGACCGGGAGTCGCGGGACCACTCGGGCCTCGACCAGCCCACGCTGGAACTCCGGAGGCCGCCGCAGCCCCGGCAGGCCGAGCCCTCCTCCACCCGCTGAGCGAATGCCCGCCGAGCGGCTGCCCGTCGGGCGTTCACCGCGATCACCCACCGAACAGCCACCCACCGAGCAGCCACTTGCCGAACAGCCACCCGTCGAACCGGCCCACGAGGGGACCGATCACCGTGAAGATCCACAACGCCGGACGGACCAGGCGCTTCGCCCTCGGCAGCACGGTCGCCCTGACCGTGGCCGGGATGAACGCGCCCGCCGTCCTCGGCTTCGCCTCCGACCAGTACCACCAGTACGTGATCAACCGCCCCGAGTACAAGGCGGAGTACGGCCACTGGCAGACCCTCACGCTGCCCGCCGAGTTCCGGGTCAACGCCGTCCACGCCACACTCCTGCGCACCGGCAAGGTCCTGATCGTGGCCGGCTCCGGCAACGACGAGAAGGCCTTCGGCGCGGGCACGTTCAAAAGCCTCCTCTGGGACCCGGCGAAGAACACCTACAAGCTCGTCCCGACCCCGGACGACATGTTCTGCGGCGGCCACACCTCGCTGCCCGACGGCCGGGTGCTGGTCGCCGGCGGCACCCAGCGGTACGAGAAGCTGGACGGCGCCGTGAAGAAGGCCGCCGGCACCATGCGCGTGCGCAACGAGAGCCCCGAACGCGCCCGGACGTTCCCCAAGGGCACCGTCTTCGTCGCCCCGAACGGCCGCGAGTACGCCTCCACCGCCGACGTGACCGTCCCGGCCGCGGTGAAGACCGGCTCGGGCACCGGAACCGTCGTGACGGCCAGCGAGCAGCACGTGTTCGTCGAGGCCGTCGGGGAGGGCAAGGACTACCTCACCGACGCCCGTGCGCAGTACCGGATCAAGGGCCTGAGCGGCGTGGACGCCCACAACCTGTACGGCATGAACGACAAGATGACTTTGGAGAAGCAGGAATACCAGGGCATCCGCGCGGCGTTCGAGTTCAACCCGGACACCGAACTGTACGAGCAGGTCACCGACATGACCCACGCCCGGTGGTACCCGACGCTCACCGGGCTCGGCGACGGCCGGGTGGTCACGGTGTCCGGCCTCGACGACACCGGACAGATCCTCAACGGCAACGACAACGAGGTCTACGACCCCAGGTCCAAGACCTGGGCCAAGGCCCCCGACCGCTACTTCCCCACCTACCCGTCGCTCTTCCTGACCACCTCCGGCAAGCTCTTCTACTCCGGTTCCAACGCCGGCTACGGCCCCGCCGACAAGGGCCGCGAGCCGGGCCTGTGGGACCTGACGAACAACGGCTTCCAGCCCGTCCCGGGCCTGCGCGACCCCGGCCTCACCGAGACCTCGTCCTCGGTGCTGCTGCCGCCCGCGCAGGCGCAGAAGGTGATGGTGCTCGGCGGCGGGGGCGTCGGCGAGTCGCCGCTGTCCAGCGCCCGCACGGACATCGCCAACCTCTCCGCGCCGAAGCCCGCCTTCACCCCCGGTCCCGACCTGCCCGCCGGCGGCACACGGTACCTCAACAGCGTGATCCTGCCGGACGACACCGTCTTCACCACCGGAGGCTCCAGCGGCTACCGCGGCAAGAGCGGCAGCGACCTGCTCAAGGCGCAGGTCTACCACCCCGGCACCAACACCTTCACCAAGGCCGCCGAACCGACCGTCGGCCGCGACTACCACTCCGAGGCGCTGCTGCTCCCCGACGGCCGGGTCGCCGTGCTCGGCTCCAACCCGCTCTTCGCCGACGACGCCAACACCACGCCCGGCGGCTTCGAGCAGCGGATCGAGATCTACACCCCGCCGTACCTGTACCACGGCGACCGCCCGCAGGTCACCGCCGCGCCCGAGGGGGCCAGGCTCGACAGCACCGTCACCGTCGGCGCGGCGCGCCCGGACGCCGTCACCACGGCCAAGCTGATCCGGCCGAGTTCGGTCACCCACGTGACGGACGTCGAACAGCGGTCGGTGGCCCTGGACATCACCGGCCGCACGGCGGACGGCGTCTCGCTCACGCTGCCGGGCAACCCCAACCTGCTGCCGCCCGGCTGGTACATGCTGTTCCTGACGGACTCCGCAGGTACCCCGTCCGTCGCGCGCTGGATCCAGGTGACGGGCTGACCCTCCTGGACCGCCGGGAGGCGGCCCGCGGACAGCTCAACGGCCCGCGGACGGCTCAACGCCCGCGGACGGGTCAGCGGGCCGCCCTCGCCAGCCCCAGCGCGTACGGCAGCCAGAACTCGCCCGCCCGGGGCTCGCCCCGGCCGCACTCGCCGTCGGACTCCCCCGGGTTCTTGATCCACAGGTAGGCGTCCACCCCGGGCCGGCCGGTGTCGGTCGTCGGCGGCTCGCCGAGCGCGCGGCCCGGCGGGTTGCACCAGGAGTCGCCGCCCAGCGGGCCGTTGCCGTTGCGGCTGGTGTCGACGACGAAGTGCTTCCCGCCCAGCGCGGCCGACAGCTGTCCGCCGTACGCCGCGTTGGCGTCGGTGCCGTAGAAGTTGGAGACGTTCACCGCGAAGCCGTCCGCGACGGCGACCCCGGACTTGCGCAGCGCGTCCGCCATCGCCGAAGGGTCCTGCGACCAGCCGGGGTTGCCCGCGTCCAGGTACACCCGCACCTGCGGACGCTTCTTCAGCTCCTGGACGGCGAAGGCCAGCAGTCCATACCGTTCGGCGGCGAGGTCGCCCTTCACACCGCAGGCGTCCAGGGTGTGGGCGACGGCGTCCGGCTCCACGATCACCCAGGCCTTGCGGTCGCCCAGCGCCTCCGCGACACCGGTGATCCAGGCCCGGTACGACGCGGCGTCGGCGGCGCCGCCGGCCGAGTACTGGCCGCAGTCGCGGTGCGGGATATCGTAGGCGACGAAGACCGGCGTCCGGTCGACCGCGGCCGCGCGGCGGCTCACCTGCTCCGCGATGCTCGGGGCGTTCTGCTCGCCGAGCCACTGCGAGGACGGCTGGGCCGCGATCCGCAGCAGGTCGGCCGCCTCCGCCGTCCGGCCCTGGCCGCGCAGGGCGGCCGACTGGCGGGCGGCGGAGGTCTGGTCGGAGACGTAGAAGGTCTGGTTGGGCAGTTGGGCGAGGCCCCCGTCCGCCTGTGGGGATGGTGGCGCAGGCGTCTGCGCGGCGGAGTTCGGTGGCGCCCCGGAGGGCGTCGGACCACCCCCCGGTCCCGATCCGCCACAGCCCGCCGTAGCCGCCAACAGTCCCGTCAGGGCCGCCCCCACGGCCCACCGGACACCCGATATCCGCCCAACCCGGCGCACGTGCCGCCCCTCCCCGGACCGGGTCCGGCGACCCGGTCGGGCACCAGCTAAGCACACCGGCCGCAGCCCGGCGGCCACCCGCGGTGAACGGCGGATGGACACGAACGGACGGGGTGTCGGGCCCGTCCGTCCGGCCGATCGTCCGTCCGACCTGCAGACTGACCGACCAACCGGCAGACCAACCGGCAGACCAACCGGCCGACTGACCGGCCGGCCGGTGCGCCGCGGGTCAGTCCTTCTTGAGGTTCGGGATCCGCCAGTCGATGGCGTCGGCGCCGAACCCTTCCAGCGCGGCGTTGATCTGCGAGAACGGGCGGCTGCCGAAGAACAGCTTGGCGGACAGCGGGGACGGGTGCGCGCCCTGCACCACCACGTGCTTGGTGGTGTCGATCAGCGGCAGCTTCTTCTTCGCGTAGTTGCCCCACAGCACGAAGACCACCGGCTCCTCGCGCTCGCTCACCGCCTTGATCACGGCGTCGGTGAACTTCTCCCAGCCCTTCGCCTTGTGCGAGTTGGCCTCGTGCGCGCGGACGGTGAGCACCGCGTTGAGCAGCAGCACGCCCTGCTCGGCCCAGTGCATCAGGTAGCCGTTGTCCGGAGCGGGGATGCCGAGGTCGGCGTCCATCTCCTTGAAGATGTTGCGCAGCGACGGCGGCGTCTTGGTGCCCGGCAGCACTGAGAAGCTCATGCCGTGGGCCTGGCCGTCGTCGTGGTACGGGTCCTGGCCGAGCACGAGCACCCGGACCTTCTCGTACGGCGTCGCCTCCAGCGCGGCGAACTCCTGGCCGCTCGGCGGGAACACCTGGTGCTCCGCCCGCTGGGCTGCCACGAAGGCCGCCAGCTCGGCGAAGTACGGCTTCTCCGTCTCGGCGCCCAGCACCTCGCGCCAGGACCCGGGCAGCTCCAGCCCACCGCCCGCGCCGGCCTCGACCGTGCTCGCCTCGACCGTGTCCGTCACGACATCTACCTCCCACACAGCGGCTGTTCGGCCGCACGCCCTCTTGCACCCCGAACGCTACACAGGCCCACCGACAGCTCGCTCCGCAGGAGCGGGGGCGGGGAGTGTGGAAGGGGTGGAGATGACGGCGAGAACGGCGACACATCACTCCGCGACAGCGGGGGCGGACGGCGAGGAGGGGGTGGGGATGGCAGCCGGTGAGGCTTCCGGTGGCTCCCCTGGCTCCCCTGCCTCCCCTGGCTCCCCTGTGGCGACCCGCGCCACGATGAGGTGTTCCACCACGTTGAGCACCACCAGCAGCACCGCCAGAGCCACGAGTACCGCCAGCGCCGGCAGGTTGATCATCGCGGGCAGCAGGCCCAGCACCAGCAACGCCGCGGTGATGCGCGTGGTCGCCACCTTGCGGAACATCATCCACCGGGTGTAGCCGAAGGTCAGCAGGTACAGCCCGCAGCCGCCGTACAGCAGCGCCACCGCACCGGGACCGAGCGCGCGCCAAGGGTCCGCGACCGTCTCGCCGAAGCCGACCGCGACGCCGATCACGCCGGCGACGAGCGCCAGGTGCCCGTACTGGAAGATCCGCCGGACGACGTCCCGGCGCGAGTCGGTGACCTCGACGGCGTGCCGCATGGCGTCCGCCGCGTAGACGAAGTACTGCCACCACAGGCCCGCCGAGATGGTGAACGCGGCTGCGACGGCGGTGAGTTCGGGCGCGTCCAGCCGGGCCCGGGCGGCCGTCGCGCCGATCCCGACGATCGACTCGCCGAGCGCGACCAGCAGGAAGGTCGCGAACCGTTCCGGCATGTGCGACGGGTGGTACGCCACCGCCGCGAGCCGCCGCCGGAACAGCACCGGTGCGGCGAGGTCGCACGCCGCCGCCGCGGCCCACAGCGCGAGCCGCGGCCCGTCCGGCAGCAGTCCGCCGACCACCAGCAGCGGCCCGCTGACCAGCACCCCGACCCCGTACGGGCCGCGCCAGACGCCCGGGACGCGGATCAGCAGGACGACCAGCACCACCCGCGCGAGCCAGTACCCGGCGCCGAGCAGCACGCCCCGCCCGCCCCACGCGCCCGGCACGGCGAGCGCCATGAACAGGCCCGCCAGGCCGACCAGCAGGATGCCGACGCGGTCCCGCAGGTTGTCCACGTCCCGGATGTTGGCCTGCACCGTGGTGCCGACCCAGCACCAGTACACCGGCACGAACACGACGAGCGCCTCGGCGACGCCCCGCCAGTCGTGGTGGTGGTGCAGCAGGCCGGAGACCTGCGTGACCGCGAAGACGAAGACCAGGTCGAAGTAGAGCTCGGCCCAGGTGACCCGCTTCTCCGCGGCCGCCGGCTCCCCCGTGGTGACCATCCGTCCGTTCCTCCCCACACGTACGAGTTCCGCGGACGCAAAGGGCCCCGTCTCCGGCCGGCGGCGGGAGACGGAGCCCGATTCGGCACCGCGAAAGCTGGATCAGGACGCTAGATCAGCTCGACCAGGTCCGCGATCGACTTGACCACGCGGGTCGGCCGGTACGGAAAGCGCTCCACGTCGGCCGCGGCGGTCAGGCCGGTGAGCACCAGGATCGTCTCCATGCCGGCCTCCATGCCCGCGACGATGTCAGTGTCCATCCGGTCGCCGATCATGACGGCGCTCTCGGAGTGGGCGCCGGCGCTGTTCAGCGCCTCGCGCATCATCAGCGGGTTGGGCTTGCCGACGAAGTACGGCTCGACGCCGGTGGCCTTGGTGATCAGCGCGGCGACCGAGCCGGTGGCCGGCAGCACGCCCTCGGTGGACGGGCCGGTCTCGTCGGGGTTGGTGCAGATGAACCGGGCGCCCTGGTTGATCAGGCGGATCGCCTTGGTCAGCGCCTCGAAGCTGTAGGTGCGGGTCTCGCCGAGGACGACGTAGTCCGGGTTGTTGTCGGTCAGCACGTAACCGGCCTGGTAGAGCGCGGTGGTGAGACCCGCCTCGCCGATCACGTACGCGGTGCCGCCGGGCCGCTGGCCCTTGAGGAACTTGGCGGTCGCCAGGGCCGACGTCCAGATGCACTCCTCGGGGACCTCAAGGCCCATGCCGGCCAGGCGGGCGCTGAGGTCGCGCGGGGTGTAGATGGAGTTGTTGGTGAGGACCAGGAACGGCTTGCCGGACTCCCGGAGCCGGCGCAGGAACTCCTCCGCGCCGGGGATCGGCGTGCCCTCGTGGATGAGGACGCCGTCCATGTCGGTCAGCCAGGACTCGATGGGCTTGCGGTCTGCCACGTGCGTGTCTCCCGAAGTGTTGCGACGTCTTGCGAAGGCCCTGACGCGGCACAGCCTAATCGGCACGCCTGAACGACGGCAGCACGGTCCGTTCACCGGAACGGGGCCGGGCACGCGGCCGGGGCGGGACCGGGACCGGGCCGCCCCGGAGCGGCCCCGCAGCCGCGACGTGGCTGGACGGGACGGCCGGACCGCCCGTGATTGAGTGGACGCATGAGCTCCGACGAGACCCCCCGCCCGTTCCGCGTCGGCCTGATCGGCTACGGCCTGGCCGGTTCCGCCTTCCACGCCCCGCTCATCGCCACCACCCCCGGCCTGCGGCTGGACGCCGTGGTCACCGCCAACCCGGAGCGCCGCGCGCAGCTGCAGCGCGAGCACCCCGGAGCCCGCGCGGTCGACACGCCCGAGCAGCTGCTGGCCGACCCGGACGCGCTGGACCTGGTCGTCATCGCCTCGCCCAACCGCACCCACGCCCCGCTCGCCCGCGCCGCCCTGCGCGCCGGGCTGGCCACCGTCGTCGACAAGCCGCTGGCCGGCACCGCCGCCGAGGCGCTGGAGCTGTGCCGGCTGGCGGAGTCGCGGAACGTCCTGCTCTCGGTCTTCCAGAACCGCCGCTGGGACGGCGACTTCCTGACCGCCGCCCGCCTCGTCCGGGGCGGCGCGCTGGGCCGGGTGCACCGGTTCGAGTCCCGGTTCGAGCGCTTCCGGCCGAAGCCGAAGCCGGGCTGGCGCGAGCTCGCCGACCCGGCCGAGGCCGGCGGCACCCTGTACGACCTGGGCAGCCACCTGGTCGACCAGGCGCTGACGCTGTTCGGGCCGGTCGAGACGGTGTACGCGGAGATCGACGTCCGGCGGGACGGCGCGGTCGTGGACGACGACGCGTTCCTGGCCCTCACCCACGCCTCCGGCACCCGCTCCCACCTGTGGACGAGCGCCCTCACCCCGCTGCTCGGGCCCCGGCTGCGGGTGCTCGGCGACGCCGCCGGGTACGTCAAGTCCGGCATGGACCCGCAGGAGGCCGACCTGCGCTCCGGCCTGCGCCCCGACGGCGACCGTCCGTGGGGCGCCGACCAGCCCGCACACTACGGCACGCTCGGCACCGACGAGGCGCCGATCCCCCTCCCCACCGACCCGGGCGACTACCCGGCCTTCTACGCGGGCATCGTCGCCGCCCTGGCCGACCCCGGCACCCCGGCCCCGGTCGACCCGCACGACGCGGTCGCCACGCTCACCGTCCTGGAAGCGGCCCGCACCTCGGCCGCCACGGGCACGACGGTGCGCCTGGGCTGACGGGCGGGGGCGTACGGGGTACGCGTGCGCCGCCCGCCGGGACCGGAGACCGGCGGGCGGCGGCGACGGATCCGCTTGCTGCAAGCACGCTCGCGGTACGAACGGGCGGCCTTCGGGCGCCGGGCCGACGCGGCCGGCATGGGTGGCGCGGCCAGCGCGGCCGGTCACACGCCGATGACCTCCACCGCCGACGCCAGTCCGCGGAAGTCGGCCACGTTGCGGGTGTAGAGCGGCAGGCCGTGGGCGGAGGCGACGGCGGCGATCATGAGGTCGATCCGGCGCGGGCGGGGCTGGCGCCCGGCCGCGATGGTGAGGGTGACGAGGGTGCCGTAGCGGGCGGCGGCGGCCGCGTCGAACGGCAGCGGGTCGAAGTCGGCCATCGCGGCGCCGAGCACCTCCAGGCGGGCCGCCCGGCTGATCGGGTCGCGGGCCATCGACACGCCCTGCTGGAGTTCGGCGAAGGTGATCGCGGTGAGCTCCGGCACGGCGGGCAGGTCGGCCGGGCTGAGCAGCGCGAGGTCGATGTAGACGCACGTGTCGAGGACCCCGGCGGGCCGGCGCCGGGAGGCCCGCCGGCGCTCAGCCACGCCGGCGCTCGAACGGGTCGTCGCCGTCGTCGCCCACCAGCTCCTCGGGGCCGAAGTCCTCCTCGGCCTCCTTGCGCATCTGCTGGTAGTCCACGCGCGGCAGCTTCACGTGCCGCGCGACCAGTTCCTCCGCCGTGAGCCGTCGCCGGCTCGACACCGGCCGCAGCTCGGCGACCTCGACCCCGTTCCTGGTGATGTGGAAGGTCTCCCCCGCCTCGACGGCGTCCATCACCGCGGCGGAGTTGTTCCGGAACTCCCGCTGGGTAATCGTCTTCACCCTTCCAAGGTAGCCCCGTGTAGCACAGCCGGCTACACCTCCGGCGGTGCCTCCTCCGCGCCCGCTCCGGGCATCCACCGGGACATCTCGTGTACGCCGGAAGCCGGAACGTCGTACGATCGTCGTCACCGTCCTGCGAGTCCGTCAGGCGAGTCCGCCGGGTGAGTCCGCCGGGCACCGAGCGAAGGGAGCACACCGTGACCGTGATCGCGATGCTGTTCGGCCTGCTCCGGGTGCTGACCGGCGAGCTGCTCACCGAGGGCGGATCGCTCGCCTCGGTGGCGACCGTCGCCGCCGTGGTGCTGCTGGCCGGTGCCGTCGCGGGCACGCTCGCCGGGGCCCGGCTGCTGGGGGCGCGCGCTCCCGCCGCCGTCCGCAACGGCATGCTGCGGCGCCGTGCGTTCCGTACGGCCTTCCTGTCCCAGCGCGATCCGGACGCCCGGGGCCGGCGACGCCCCAGGGCACCCGGCGCGGCCCCGGCGGCCGCGTAGCGCCCGGGTCCGTCCGGCGCGGGTCCCAGTCCGGTTCTCCGGCCGGGTCTTGCCGCCCGGCTTCCGGCTGGTTCCCCAGTCCGGTTCCCCATCCCCGCCGTTCCCCGCGGCCGCCCTCCGTCGATCACCCATGTCCCGAGACCCCGGAGGGCTCGCTCCACCATGTCCGTTCTCGCCGTTCTCGACCCTGCCGTCGCCGTCGCCCACACCGTCGTCGCCGGGCTCGCCCACGTCGTCCCGACCGCGCTCGCGATCGTCCTGTTCACCGTCGCCGTCCGTCTCGCCCTGCACCCGCTCGCGCGGGCCGCGGCGCGCGGGGAGAAGGACCGCGCCCGCCTCGCCCCGAAGATCGCCGAGCTGAACCGCAAGCACAAGGACCGCCCGGAGAAGCTCCGCGAGGCGATGGCGGACCTGCACCAGAAGGAGCAGGTCTCGCCGCTGGCCGGCTGCCTGCCGGCGCTCGTGCAGATCCCGTTCTTCTCGGTGATGTACCGGCTGTTCACCACCTCCGACGACCTGCAGGGCCACACCGTGTTCGGCACCCCGCTCGGCCTGCACGTCGCGAACGCCCACGGCGCCGGGCAGCTGGCCGTGTTCGGCGTGCTGTACGCGGGGCTGGCGGCCGTCGGGTACGTGAACTTCCGCCGGGCCCGGCGCGCGGCAGCGGCGGCGCAGACCGCCCAGCCGGGGGCGGCGTTCCTGCCGTACCTGTCGTTCGGGACGGTCCTGTTCGCGGCGCTGGTGCCGCTGGCGGCGGCGCTGTACCTGGTGACGTCGGGGGTGTGGACGGCGACCGAGCGGGCCCTGCTGCACCGCGGCGGGGCGCCGGTGCCGACGCTCGCGGTGGCGTGAGGTCCCGGACGCGGATCCGTTCCCCGCGTGCCCGGTCGCGCGGATGCGTGACGTCACGCGCGTGCACCGCCTGCCGCTCCTCCGGGTCGCCCCCGGCGGCGCGGTAGGCGGCGCGGCAGGCGGCCCGGGTCGGCGGGTCCGGTGGAGCGTCGGACCTCCACGCGGTCCGCGTTCCCGCCAGCCGGATTGACCTCCCCCACCGGATCTCCATGATCCCGACGTCCGGGGTCCAGCCGTCCGTGCGCGGGCGGGGTCCCGGCAGGTTCTACCCTGTGGTGGATCGTTCGATGATCGTTTCGGGACAGGACGTCCGGCGGGTCCCGCCGGACCGGTGGAGGGATTCGTCATGGTGGCTGCTCCGGCGCTTTCGGAGCTGCGCGAGGTGTGCCAGCCGCAGGCCAAGCTGCAGAGTCGCAACGGTGAGCACTGGGCGGGCCGGCTGTACATGCGCCGCCTCTCGTTGCGCACGACCCGGCAGCTGGTGCGGACCTCGGTGTCGCCGAACACCCTCACGTGGGTCATGGTGGTCTGCGGCGTCGGCGGCGGGGCGGCCCTGCTGATCCCCGGCCTGACGGGGGCCGTGCTCGCGGTGGTGCTGTTCCAGCTGTTCCTGCTGTTCGACTGCGTGGACGGCGAAGTGGCGCGCTGGAAGCGCCAGTTCAGCATGGCCGGGGTCTACGTCGACCGCCTCGGCGCCTACCTGGCGGACGCCGCGCTGATGATCGGCGCGGGCGTGCGGGCGGCCCGGGGCGGGTCGGAGCTGTGGGTGTCGGCCGGGCTGGCGGCGGCGCTCGGCGTGGTGCTGCTGAAGGCCTCGACGGACCTGGTGGACGTCGCCCGCGCCCGCAGCGGCGCGGCCCCGGCCGACGAGGAGTCGACCCAGCCGCGCTCCCAGGGCATCGCGACGGCCCGCCGGCTCGCGTCGGTGTTCAAGATCCACCGCGTGACGAACGGCATCGAGGCCTCGCTGGTGCTGCTCGCGGCGGCCGTCGCGGACGCGGCGGTGGGCGGGCTGACGCCGACCCGGGCCGCGCTCGCGGGGATCACGGTGATCACGTGGGGCATGGTGGTGGCGCACCTGGCGTCGATCCTGTCGTCGTCGCGGCTGCGCTGACGCCGCACGGAGCGCACCGAGCGGTTGGAGCCCGTCACCCGGGAGGGTGACGGGCTCCTTGGCGTTCGCTCAGGCCCGGCGCAGCACGCGGCGCAGCCAGAGGGCGCCGGCTCCGAGGCCCGTCAGGGCGAGGCCGCCGCCGAGGAGGGCGGTGGTGTGGTCGGCACCGGTGGAGGCGAGCTGGGCGTCGGCCGCCGGGGCCTGAGGGGCGGGGGCCTGCGGCGCGGGGGTGGTGGACGGGGCCGCCGCCGGGGCGCTCGGGGTGCCGTCGGAGGCCGGCACGACGGGAACGGCCGGGGCCGAGGACGCCGGGGCGGAGGGCGCCGGGGCCGACGGGGCCGAGGTGGACGGAACCGGCTTCGGGGCGGAGGAGGACGGGGTCGGCTCGGGCGTCTTCGTGCCCGCGGGCTGGACCTGCACCTTCGCGCCCGTGGAGCACAGCGTGGTCCCCCAGAACGGCCGCCCCTCGTTGACGAACACGCACGGGTTCACCTCGGTGGCGCCCGCCGGGGTCGTCGCGTCGTACGACACCCGCACCCGGGCCACGAGGTGGCCGCCCGCCCGGAGGCTGGAGTCGCGCCCCTGGAGGTAGACGCCGACCGGCTCCTCGGGCGTGTCACCGGGCACCTTGTCCAGCGTGCGCCAGCCCCCGTCCGCCGTCCGCACCTGGACGGTCGCGTGCTTGTCGACGAACAGGACGTTGCCGAGGTTGGTGTAGTCGGAGGGCGTGGGGTTGTCGAGGACGGCGTCGAACTCGATCGGCGCGCCGCCCGCGACGGCGGAGGCGGGCACGTGGGCGAGGGAGCTCCCGATCGACGTGACCTTGATCGTGCTGGTCGCCTCGGCCTCCACCCGGTCGTGGAGGTGCGGCGGGGTGGTGAGGTCGGAGCGCAGGGTGATCGAATCGAAGCCGCCGTTGGAGGCGCCGTCGTGGGCCAGGCCCATCGGCGCGCCGATCCGCAGGTCGACCTTGCGGGTCCGACCGGCCGGAACGGTGAGTCCGATCACCGTCCCCTCGTACACCACGCTCTCGTTGCCCCTGGTCATCGCCAGCGGTACCGACTTCCACGCGCCGTCGGCCGGGTCCTTGTAGTCGATGACGATCGAGTTCGGCGGCGTTCCGGCCCCGGTGGTGGTCTTCAGCTCCAGGTTGTAACCGGTCTCCTCCGAGCCCGAGTTGGTGATGTTCTCGGTGAACGCGACCGGCCCGCCGGCGAACCCGACCGAGGCCGGGGCCTGGACGGTGAGCGAGGTGCGCGACGGCTCCGCCGCGAAGGCGGCCGGGGCGGTGACCACGACCGATCCGCAGACAGCGGCTGCGCCCAGGGCGGCAGCAGCGACGACGGCGCGACGGGTACGACGGATACGAACGATGGTGGACATGGTTCCCCCCTGGAGCCGCGCTGCGGGCATGCCGCAGCAGCGCACTGATGGCTGATGGCTGGTCGAGAGCGGGCTGCAACTTCCGCGCACCCCGGGAGTTTGATCGTGGCTCCCTGCTTCTCACTGACATAGACGTTCATCCCGGCGATCGGTTGCAGGCGCTTCTCAAGATTCTTTTCGACCCCTCGGACCCGCCGGGAACGACCCCCTCGACCACCTCGACTACATATGACGCTGGACGACATATATAGTCGGGCGACATCAGGGGCGGCCCCGCCCCGCGCACACAGCCGCATCACCAGGGGAGGGGTTGGCACATGCAACTGACGTCCGCACCGGCCACCGACGAGGACCGGATCGCCGAGGGCGCTCCGCACCGCACGGAGCGCCGGACCGACCCGAGGCGCTGGCTCCGCATCTGGGTGCTGTTCGCCGGGTACTTCGCCGAGGTCCTGTTCCGGCTCTACCTCGTGCGGGACTTCAGCTACCCGTCCGTCCACCCCGACGAGGAGTCGTACCTCGTCCTCGCCCGGGTCCTGGCCGGACACCCCACGACCGAGATGCCCGTCGGCGTCGTCATCCCGGGCGGATACCCGCTGCTCATCTCCCCCGCCCTGCGCATCGCCGACGACCCGTCCACCGCCTACCACCTCGTGATGGGCATCAACGCCCTGCTCAACGCACTCGTCTTCCCCCTGGCCTGGGTCGGCCTGCGCCGCCTCGGCCTCGGGCGGCCCCAGGCGTACGCGTTCGCCGCCGCGACGGCGCTGCTGCCGCCGCTCGTCTTCTACTCGGAATTCGCGCTGACGGACACCGTCATGCCCGTCCTCGTCCTGGCCTGGCTGCTCTGCCTGCACGGCTGGCTCGCGGACGGCACGACCCGCCGCCGCGCGTGGCACGCCGCCGGCGCCGGGCTGACCGCCGCCTACGCGATGGCCACGCACGACCGCGGGGGCGTCGTCGTCGCCCTCACCGGCGTGGTGTTCGCCGGGGTCCTGCTGCTGCGCTGGGCGCCGTGGCGCTCGACGGTGGCGGGCCTCGGCTCGCTGGGGGCGGGCGTCCTCGGCGCCAAGCTGCTGGACTCCTGGCTACGCGCGCGGTTCACCGTGCCGGTCAGCGACGTCGGCGGCTTCCTGTGGAAGGGCCTGACCGACCCGCAGGCGGCCTCGCGGACCCTGACCCGGACGGCCGGCCAGATCTGGTACGTCATCATCTCCACCTGGGGAGTCGCCGGAGTGGCCGTCGTGATCTGCCTGTTCGCCGTCTTCGACAAGCGCGTCACCCGGCCGTACCGGGTCGTCGGCGGGGTGCTGGTCGCGCTGCTCGTCGGCACCGCGCTGGCGGCGGCCGCCGCACTGCCGGACGACAAGCGGATCGACGACTGGGTGTACGCCCGCTACACGGCGTGCCTCGTCCCGGCGGCCTTCGTGATCGGCAGCGCGGCACTGGCCCGACTCCGGGGCCGCGCCCTGGGCCGGACCCTGGCCGGGGCGGCCGGGCTCACGCTGGCACTCGGCGGCGCGGTGGTGCTGTCGGCCGGCCCGCTGCTCAAGACGCAGGCCTTCGTCGCCTGGGGCATGCCGGACGCCCTGCTCCTCGGCGGCGACTGGAGCTCGCTGCACATCATGCGGACGACCGCCGTCGCGTTCGCCGTGCTCGGCCTCGTGGTCCTGCTGCGGACGATCACCTCGCGCCGGGCGGTCTGGCTCGCCGTCGCGCTGGCACTGTTCGCCGGGTTCGCCACCGTCACGATCACCGACCGGATCAGCTACCCGCACTCGAACTGGCGCCGGAGCCTCGCCACCGGCTTCACCGAGCGGGCCGGCCTCCACCCGGACGACAGCGTCGTGTTCAGCTGGGACGGCGACTGGGGGATCCGCAGCACGCAGGCCTTCGAGGTCTACCGGGGCCGCGTCTGGTACCTCGACCCGCGCAACCGGCCGATCCCCGCGGCGGCCACGGCGGTCGTCATGCCCCCGGCCACCGAGGGCGCGGAGCCGGAGGCGGCCTGGCCGGGGCATCCGGCCGAATGGTTCGTCGAGCGGGTCGACCGGCAGCAGGGGTGGATGGTCTGGCGCCGGCGCTGAGCTCGGCACCTTCGGGATCAGGCGCCGCCGGGCTCTTCCAGGGGCTCTTCCCTGGGCTCTTCCAGGGGCTCTTCCACGGGCTCGGCGGCGCTCTCGTACGTGGTGCTCTCGTACTCGGCGCTCTCGTACGCGGCGAGGACGGTGGCCAGCAGGGCCGGGAAGCGCGCCTCCAGATCGGCCGAACGCAGCGCGGTGAGGCGGCGGTTGGCCTCCTCGCGCTGGCGGATGAGGCCGGACTCGCGCAGCACCTTGAAGTGGTGGCTGAGCGTGGACGGCGCGACGTCCACCGGGAAGGTGCCGCAGGCGCGCTCGGGCTCGGCGGCGAGGGTGCGCACGATCGTCATCCGGGTGGGGTCGGAGAGCGCGTGCAGCACGTCGAGCAGGTCGATGTCCTCGACTTCCGGGTGCGCGAGCGCCGTCCGGCGGCGGCTGGTGCTGCGGGGCACGGGTGGGCCTCCAGGTTCGGCGTCTTTCTTCGATGTTCGACAAACATCGAAGATGAGTGGTACTAATTTCGTCGTTCGTAGAACATCGTAGCTCCAGGGGGAACCGACATGCGCGCACTCGTGATGACCGCACCCGGCGGGGCGGAGAACTCGCAGGTCAAGGACGTCGAGACGGCGAAGCCCGGCCCCGGGCAGGTGGCCGTCGACGTCGCCTACGCCGGACTCAACTTCGTCGACGTCATGGCGCGGCGCGGTGACGGCGGCTACACCTCCGAGTGGCCGTACCTGCCGGGCAAGGAGGTGGCCGGGACGGTCCGGGCGCTCGGCGAGGGCGTCACGGGGCTCGCGGTCGGCGACCGGGTCGTGGCCGCACCGGTCGGCGGCGGACTGGCGGAGGTCGCCGTCGCCGAGGCCGCGCTCACCGTGCCCGTCCCGGACGGGGTCGGGCTGCGCGAGGCCGCGGCCGTCCCGCTGGGCCTGGCCACGTCCGTCCTGCTGCTCACCGACGCGGGGCGCTTCACCGCCGGCGACACCGTGCTCGTGCACTCGGCGGGCGGCGGGATCGGCAGCGCCGTCGCCCAGTTGGTGCCACTGCTGGGCGGGGGCCGGCTGCTCGGCACGGTGGGCCGGCCGGAGAAGGCCGCGGCGGCCGTCGCGGCCGGGTACGACGCGGCGTTCGCGCGCGACGAGGACCTGGTCGAGGCCGTCCGGAAGGCCACGGACGGGCAGGGCGTCGACCTGATCCTCGACCCGCTCGGCACCTCGGCCCTGCCGACCGACCTCGACCTCGCCGCCCCCGGCGGCCGGATCGTCCTCTTCGGCAACGCGGGCGGCGGCGCCGTCGACGCTCTGCCACCGCTCGGCCGCCTCATGGCCGGCAACCTCACCGTCACCGGCTTCAGCCACCGCGGCCTGGCCGCCACCGCCCCCGCGAAGCTGGCCCGCGCGATCCGCCGAGCCATGGACTTCCTCGCCGGGGCCCACCTCCCCCTCCCCGTCACCGAACTGGCCGACCTCACCGACGTCCCCGCCGCCCACGACGCCATGGAGACGGGGAGGGCGACGGGCAAGTACGTGGTGCGGGTGGCCGGTTGAGCGAGAAAGCGAGAAGTCGACTCGGCCGACTTCTCGCGCCCACCGACAGGCATCGCATCCCCGGGCAGGCCACCGCCTTCTGGATCCGCAGCCGGCCGCCCGAGGCCCCGTGCGTAGGAAGTCGGCTGGGTCGACTTCCCGCGCAGGACCTAACCACACGCCGGCGCAGCAGAAGCACCCACACCGAGACCACTGGGCGGGCCTCCCGTGGACGCCGCACAGGAAGTCGGCCACATCGACTTCCCGCGCAAGCCCCCGGCACAACCAAGCAGACCCCAAGGCGAACACCGCGCAGAAAGTCGGCGAGGTCAACCTCCTACGCAGGACCCAACCGTGCACCAGCACAACAGAAGCACCCCCACCCAGACCACCGAGCGGGCCTCCCGGAGAACGCCGCACAGGAAGTCGGCCAGATCGACTTCCTGTGCAAGGCCCCGGCACAACCGAACAGACCCCAAGGCGAACGCCGCGTAGGAAGCCGGCGAGGTCGACCTCCTACGCAGGACCTGACCGCACACCGCCGCAGCAGGAGCACCCACACCGAACCACTGGGCGGGCCTCCCGTGGACGCCGCACAGGAAGTCGGCCACATCGACTTCCTGTGCAAGGCGCTCCTTGGCCGGCTGCGGGAACGTTTCTGCCTCCCGGGCGATCCTGTCGCGAGAAGTCAGCTGGGCCGACTTCTCGCGCGGGCCGGATCACCTGGCCACGCAGCCGGCCTTCCGTGCATAACGCCTCTTGCCGGCACCTCAGCTCGCGGCAGCCAGCAGGAACGTTTCGACACGGGCAGCTGGGCAACGGCCGGCCTCCGCGCGAGAAGTCGGTGAGGTCGACTTTCCGCGCAGCCCCCGCAGCCTCGCAACCGAGGGGGCGAAGGGGCGCTGCATCAGAAGTCGGAAGGATCGACTTCTGATGCAGCGCCCACCGTTTCCGGCAGGCGCAGGAACGTTCCACCTTCTGCAGTCGCGAGAAGTCGGCGGGATCGACTTCTCGTGCGTGGGCACCGATGCACGGCTCGACTTCCGAGGCCGACCGGGAGAAAGCGCGGATACATCGAGGGAAATCACGGCGATGTACATGTCAGCATGGCGACACTTTGCGGACCCGCCGTGGGGCCCGCACGGATCCTGGGAGCAATGATCCACATGCGACGGATACGAACCCTCGCCGTCTGCCTGACCTCGGCCGCCCTGCTCGGCGCGCCGCTGGCGTTCGGGCCGGCTGCTCAGGCTGCCGAGGGGTGCGCCAAGGCGAACGTGTGTCTGTACTCGGGGAAGGGCGGACGCGGGGCCATCGTGTGGCAGGGGCCGCTGTCACAGCTTCGGGGTTCCGACATCACCGGCATCACGCCCTCGGTGCAGGCCAAGTCGGTCCGTACGCCCCTCCCCGCCGGCGAGGACTGTGCGGTCGGGCTGTTCCCCGATCGGGACCTCGGCGGGGAGGCGAAGTGGGCCAACGGGCCCCTCACCGACCTCACCGCCCCCGGGAGCACTCAGCCCGTCACGGTCGCCTCGGCGTACGTGGATTGCGGCTGAGCCGACTGCCGGCGACGAAGTCCTCGAACGAGCGGGGCGGGCGGGCGAGGGCTCGTTCAACGCCGTCGGAGACGGTGATGCCCCTCCCCTCGCGGATGTCGATGAGCAGGTTGGTGAAGATGCGGGCGACGGCGGGCGGGGTGCCCTGGGCGGTCAGGAGTTCCAGGTACGCCTCCGGCGCGATGGGGGTGTAGCTGATCGGGCGGCCTGTCGCGGTGGCGATCCGCTCGACGGCTTCGGCGAAGCCGAGCGGGCGCGGGCCGGTCAGTTGGTAGGTCTGGCCGTTGTGGCCGGCCTCGGCGGTGAGGGCGGCCACCGCCACGTCGGCGATGTCCTCGGCGTCGATGAACGGCGTCCGCCCGTCCCCGGCGGGGAGGGCGAGGTTTCCGGCCTCGATGCCCGGAAGCCAGAACGTTTCGCTGAAGTTCTGTGCGAACCAGCCGGGTTGGAGCACCGTCCACTCCACGCCCGATTCGCGCACCGCCTGCTCGGCGGCTTTCAGCGGGTGGTCGTCACCCGCCTCGCCGACCCCGTGGGCGGAGAGCAGCACCAGGCGCCGCACCCCCGCCGCCACGGCTTCGGCGACCAGCCTCGGGAGGCGTTCGTGGCGGTCGGCGCCCGGACGGAGGTCGGGCTCCATCAGGTAGGCGGCGCGGACGCTGTCCAGTGCCGGCGCCCAACTCGCCGGGTCGCCAAGGTCGAAGTGGACGTCGCCGCCGCTGCGAGAAGCCGTACGAACGGGGTGACCGGAGGCGCGCAGGCGGCGGGCGATGCGGCGGCCGGTCGTGCCCGTGCCGCCGAGAACGAGGAATGTCTGCATGCCCACCAGGAAATCCCGCTGGGGGCAGACGATCCATGGGAGATCGTCGCCGTCTCCTTTGCGATCGTCTAGCGTGAGCCGCCATGGACGTCCTCAGTGATCTCCTCCACCGGGCCCGCGCGAGCAACGCCCAGGTGCGGCAACTGGTGCAGCGCCCGCCCTGGTCGATGACCTTCGCCGATCCCCCGCCCCTCACCGTCATCGCGGCACTCGGCGGGCACGCGTCGATCCGGCTCGACGAGGAACCGGGTACGACCCCGGTGCGGCTCACCGCTGGTGACATCGCGCTGATCACGGGAGCCGGCCGGTACACGATCGCCGACGATCCTGACACCCCGCCCCAGGTGGTGATCCGCGCCGGCGTGAAGCAGTACCTCAATGGCCCGGCGCATCAGAACCTCGCCCCGCGCACGTACGGCGACGGGCTACCCGGCGCCACCACCCTGCTCCGTGGCGCGTACGACCTGCGCGACGACTTCGGCGGCCGCCTGCTGGGCATGCTCCCGCCGCTGGCCGTCGTACCCGCGGGCCCCCGAACCCGCGGCGCGCTCGACCTGCTCGCCGCCGAGGTCGCCGAGGAGGAGCCCGGGCAGGACGCGGTCCTGAACCGCCTCCTGGACCTCGTCCTGGTGCTCGCCCTCCGCGCGTGGTGCACCCGGCCGGAGGCCCAATCCCCCTCCTGGTTCCGCGCGTTGGCGACCCCGGCCGTCGGCGACGCACTGCGGCTCCTGCACGAGGAACCGGCCCACCGCTGGACGGTCGCCGAACTGGCCGGACGGGTCGGGCTGTCGCGGGCCGCGTTCGCGGCGCGGTTCGCCACACTGGTGGGGGAGCCGCCGCTCACCTATCTCACCGGCTGGCGGATGGACCTGGCCGCGAACCTCCTCCGGAACGGCGACGACACCATCGCGGCGGTGGCACGGGACGTCGGCTACGAGGATGCCTTCGCGTTCAGCGTCGCGTTCAAGCGCGCCCGAGGACTCAGCCCGTCGGAGTGGCGGCGAGCAGTGCAAGAGTGAGGAATGCGGATCGCGCGGGAAGTCGGACCGGCCGACTTCCTGCACCACGCCGAGCCGGCCAGCCCCGTCCGACTCATGCGGGCAAGCCACCGCGCACCCGGGCACGGTCACGCGGTTGAGGCCCGCGATTGCGTGGGAAGTCGGCCGGTCCGACTTCCTGTGTGCTATCGAAGCGGTCGGCCACACTGGGCTTTTGCGGGCCAACCTCGCTGGCCAGCGGACGGACAACGGCCGTTCGACGCACCCATTGGGCACCGGGCCACAATCGGGAGCCCAGTTCGCCGAAGAGGCGCTCCGAGCAGCGTGCGTAAGGCGAGCCGTCTGCGCAAGAAGCCGACGTGGCCGACTTCTCGGGTGCACCCTCGGCACGGCAGATGCACCCCCACCGGGCCACCGGGCAGATGCCGGCACGAGCGCCGCGTAGGAATTCGGCCGCGTCGACTTCCTGCACCAGGGCATCCTCGACCAAGGCGGCAGGAACCTTTCTTCTTCGGCGGATTGGACGAGAAGTCGGCCCAGCGGACTTCCTACGCCGGCACGGGCTCCTTTGGGCGCCGACAACGGACGGACCTGGCCACGCACGGCGGCAGAAACGCTTCTTCTGCCTTGGCACGTCCGAGCGCACGAGAAGTCGGCTGGGTCGACTTCTCGTGCGGATCCCAACCAGCCGCCAGCACGGCAGATGCACCCCCACCGGGGCCCACTAGTGCCGCGTCAGACAGCCTTTGCCCTGGCCTGGATACGGTGAGGCCGTGAGTGGAAGAGATCAGCCAGACCTGGACGAGATCGAGTCGTGGTTCTCTGCTGTGGCCGACGGACGCGTAAGCCGGGATGCAGCCGACCGGTGGGCCGGGCGTTGGTTCCTCGATGACGAATTGGAATGGGACGACCTGTCACTGTGGGCGCTGGAGCACCTCCACGGGATCGATTTGCGGCCGGGGCCCGAGGAACCGTACCTGCACAACGACGAGCAGGTACGAGAGTGGCTGGAGGAGCTACGGCGGCGCCGCGCCAGGTAGCGCACACCGAAGGCGCTCCTGTCCCCGTCCGCTCCTGACGCGAGGCTGTTGGCGCATGGCAGAACGAGTAAGGGTCCGTGAGATTGATGACGGCGAGGGCGGGCGGTTGCTGCGGATCGTCCGCCGGGGCACTGGGTCGGTGGTGACCTGGCGGCGGGCCCGGATGGTGCTGCTGTCGGCCCAGGGAATGCCCGTGGCGAAGAACGCCGAGGTCACGTTCACCAGCGCGGACCGGGTCCGCGACGTGATCCACAACTCAACGCCGACGGCTTCGACTCGCTCTGCCCGAAATACAAGGGCGCACGGCCGAGGACGTTCACGCTGCCCGAGCGCCGGGAGACCAAGAAAATCGCCAAGTCGAAGCCGGCCGAGCACGGCCTGCCGTTCTCGACCTGGAGCCTGGCCAAGCTGGCCGACTTCCTGGTCGCCGAGGGGGTGGTCGACGACATCAGCCACGAGGGCCTTCGGGTCCTGCTCCGCGAGGAGGGCGTCTCGTTTCAACGCGTGAAAACCTGGAAGACCTCGAAGGATCCCGACTACGCAGCCAAGAGAGCCCGGGTCGAACACCTCTACGCGATCGCCGACGGCGAGGTCATTCCCGAAGAGGGCGAGCCCGAAGTCGTCTTCTGCCTGGACGAGTTCGGTCCGCTCAACCTCCAACCGCACCCGGGCCGGCAGTGGGCCGAACGCGGCGGCAAGGGCAAGGACCCCGACCGCGGGCCCAGAGCCCGGCGGCGGGCCACTTATACCCGACCGCACGGCGTCCGGCACCTGTTCGCCGCATACGACCTCGCCAAGGACCAGCTCTACGGCCACGTCAAGAAGACCAAGAACCGCTCCAAGTTCCTGGAGTTCTGCCGCTACCTGCGCTCACTGCACCCGGCGGACGTTCGTATTGCGATCGTCTGCGACAACTACTCGCCGCACCTGACGACGAAGCGGTGCCAGCGGGTCGGGACGCGGGCGGCGGCGAACAACGTCGCGATCGCCTACACCCCGACCAACAGCTCCTGGCTCAACCGGATCGAGGCCCAGTTCACCGCCCTTCGCTACTTCGCCCTCGACGGCACCGACCACGCCAGCCACAAAGAACAGGGCAGTATGATCCGCCGCTGCATCATCTGGCGGAACAAGCACGCCGCCGACGAGCGCCTACGCGAAGTCGTCACCAGGGCGAACGTTGCCTGATGCGGCACTAGGAAGATCCCGCGACAAGCCCCCCAGGAAGTCGGCCACATCGACTTCCTACACCAGGGCATCCTCAGCCGACGCGGCAGGAACCTTTCTTCTTCGGCGGATCGCACAGGAAGTCGGCCCAGCGGACTTCCTACGCCGGGCGCCGGCAGTGGGCGGACCTGGCCACGCACGGCGGCAGGAGCGTTTCGTCTGCCTTGGCACGTTCGGGCGCGCGAGAAGTCGACTGGGTCGACTTCTCGTGCGGATCCCAGCCAGCCGCCAGCGCGGCAGATGCACCCCCACCGGGGCTACCGGGCGGATCCCGCGACAAGCGCCCCGCAGGAAGTCGGCCGCGTCGACTTCCTACGCCAGGGCGGCCTTGGCCACGGCGGCAGGAACCTTTCTTCTTCGGCGGATTGTGCAGGTAGTCAGCCCAGCAGACTTCCTACGCCGCGCACCGGCAGTGGACGGGCCTGGCCACGCACGGCGGCAGGAGCGTTTCGTCTGCCTTGGCACGTCCAGGCGCACGAGAAGTCGGCCGGGGCGACTTCTCACGCGGACCCCAACCAACGGCCAGCGCGGCAGATACACCCCGCCGGGGCTACCGGGCGGATCCCGCGACAAGCGCCCCGCAGGAAGTCGGCCGCGTCGACTTCCTACGCCAGGGTGTCCTTGGCCACGGCGGCAGGAACCTTTCTTCTTCGGCGGATTGTGCAGGAAGTCGGCCCAGCGGACTTCCTGCGCTGCGGCGGGCTTCTGGCCACGTGCAGCGGCCCGGTCGCCGCGTCTGCTGGGCGCCAGTTGCCCTCGGAGCGGCGGCGGGCAGCGTGCATGAGGCCCGCGACCTTGTGCAGGAAGTCGGACCGGCCGACTTCCTGTGTCTTGCCGAGCTGACCGGTTGGCCGGGGGGGGGTCGGGCCGCGCACGAGGTGTGGGGATCGCAAAGGAAGTCGGACTGGCCGACTTCTCGCGATGCGTCGGGCCTTCGGTGGCTGGCGAACGGGCCGCTTGAGGGGGTGCGAATTATGCGCGAAGTCGGGTGGGGTGGGGGTTATCTTGGGCGCTTCGGGAGAGGAGGTGGGGTGTCTTGTTGATCGAGTTCGTTCGGCGGGTGGATGGCCTGACGTATCGGTTCCTCCGTGACGGTGACTTCAACGGCAGACCCTCGTTCAAGCGGCTCGATCTGGATCTCTGGTGCCGCTGGTTCCCCGACCGGGGGTGGTGCACCGTCGATGCGCACGGGACTGCCAACTCCTGGCCACTGCTGGGGCGTACGGGTGGCGAGGAGCCGTTCCCGCCCCTTGGGCCCTGGCGCAGCTGGAAGGGCGGCAAGTCCTACCTCTACGATCTCCGCAGCTTCTAGGTTCTGTACGGCGGATCTTGTGACCGTCGCATGATCGGTTCGTTGTACTGGTCATGGGGCGGGGAGATCTGAGCAGGGACGAGTGGGACCGGCTGAAGCCGCACCTGCCGGCGAACGGGCGGCAGGGCGGCCGGTGGGCCAGTCATCGACGGGTGATCAACGGGATTCTCT
>NZ_JBHVPD010000040.1:0-77233 GCF_042887525.1 Kitasatospora sp. NPDC057936 | reverse complement strand
GCCGCCGGATGGTGCGGGGTTGGTCAGGAGTGGATGGAGCTGCCGCAGTCGAAGCCCTGCAGCGGCAGGAAGCCGTAGCTCTGCAGGACGGTCGCACCGGCGCTGCTGCAGATGAAGCCGCCGTTGCCGAAGATGTTCTGCAGCGCGGTGGCGTGCGCGTCCGAGCCGGTCCACTCGGCGTCACGGATGACGTTGTAGACCACGCGCGCGTAGGAGGAGGCGGCGAAGGCGTCGCTGATCTTCTGGTTCGGGACGTCGACCGGCGCGGTGCCGTCGACCGAACGGATGGTCAGCGGGCCCTGGACGTCGGCGCCGCTGCCCTGGTTGAAGTAGACCTGGCCGATGTAGTGGGCCACGGAGTAGGGGACCACGGCGTCGAGGTCGGCGAGGGCCGGGTCGCTGCCCTGGTTCTCCTGGGTGCCCTGGATGACGCAGCTGCCCGGGGTGACCGAGGTGCCGCTGCCGATCGCCTTCAGGAAGAAGGCCCGGGTGCCGGAGTCCTTCTGCGGCAGGAACGGCTTGATGGTCGCGTTGGTCAGCGTGGGGTCGATCTGGGTCCAGTTGGTGACGTTGCAGGTGTAGATGTCCTTGAGGTTCTGCGTGGTCAGGTTCGCCGGGGCGTGGCCGTTGTTCGGGGCCGCCCAGGCCACCGCGTCCTTGGCCATCGCGACGAAGTCGTCGGTGGCCGGGTCGCCGGTCGAGCCGCTGACCGGGCCGCGCGAGGAGCGGGCGAAGTCGAGGGTCGTGCTGGTGTTGGCGTTCAGCGCGTTGATGCCGGCGCCGGAGCCGTTCGGGCGGGTGATCGTGCCGGCACCGGTCTTGGGGGTGATCGGCGAGGAGCCGATCGCGTCCCAGCTGTACAGCCGCGGCGCGTTCGGGTCCGTCAGCGTCGCGTTGTAGGCGGTGGAGAGCTGGTTCAGCACGGCCTGGGTGGTGTCCGAGCCGGCACCCACGATGTCCTGGGCGGCCGGGGTGACACCGGCGGCCGGGTCGGCCACCGCGGTGCCGCTGAAGACGGTGGCGACCGAGGTCGCCAGGGCGGCGGCGGTGAGCAGCTTGGCAGCGGTCTTACGCATGTTCCTCTTCCTCCGGTGGGAGAGACGTCCATCGCGTGAATCCCGTACTCCCGGGGGGAGTTCGGGGCCGGTGGCCGCCTCCGCTGCGGCCCGTCCGGCAGTGCAGATCCTGTCCGCCGGGGCGGTTGCGCCGGAAGGGTGGTCGAGACCGGCCCCAGAATGTCGATTCGTCGGTTCGGCGAGGTTTAGCGACTGGTCAGCCGGTCCGCAACAGTGCGGAAACAAGCAGCTCAGCGGGCCTGGACGTTCTTCTCCAGGTGGCGGCTCGGGGGGTTGCCGGATACCTGCGCTTCACCGGAACAGCACGGACGGACGGCGCGCTACAGCGACCAGATGCCGTCCGGCCCCGACCGCCGCACCTCCTGCCCCAGCCGGTGGAGTCCGGCCAGGAACCCGTCGATCCCCGCCTGGCACTGGTCGCGCCGCAGGTACCCGCGCGCGCTGCGCGCCACCGGAACGGAATCGGCCGCCCCCGGCCGGGTGGTGCGCACCGGCAGGTAGGCGGCCCAGACCCACTGGCGCCCCTCGGACTGTCCGACCGAGCACCGCAGCACCGCTCTCTCGATCAGCAGTTCTCTTACGGCGTCGGCGAGTTCGTCCTCGTTGCGGTACGTCCGGACGCCCACGCCGAGCGGCCGCCCGTTGGCCGCGCGCAGCGCCCAGCCGACGCAGCGGTCGGCCGCCGGCACGACGAGCAGCCGGGGACCGCGCCGCTCAGCGGCCATCGGTGCGTCTCAGTGACGCGGTCCGCCCCGGCAGTTCACGCCCAGGCAGTTCACGCCCAGGCAGTTCCCCTGTGGGCGGCTCACGCCCGGGCAACTCGCGCGCCGAGAACTCGCGCGCCGACAACTCACGCGCCGGCTGCTTGGCGAGCAGCACGACGAAGCGGCGGAACGCGTTCTGGCAGGTGGCGTACCGCTCGTAGGCCCGGCTGGAGCGCACCTCGGGGAGGCTGCGGGAGCCGGGGACGACCCAGATCCATCCGATGCCGTCCCGGACGTGGGTGATGCGCGCGGTGAGTTCGGCGGCGCCGGCGCGCAGCCCGTCGAAGCCGCGCTCGGCCTCGCCGACCGTCTCGAACGCGGCCGGGGTGATGGCGACCACCCGCCCGTTCGGCGCCTTGAGCTGCCAGCGGTAGCGCCCGTCCGGCGCCCGCTCGGTGCGGAACCCCCCTCGGCTCGCTGGTCCTGCTGCGGCGTGACCACGGCCCGACGCGTCCACTGCTCCCCCCGTCCGGTTCCCCTCCGAGACGGAGCAAAGCTATGTGTGCACACGGACACGCCGGAAGGGGCGGACGCCGACAACTTACGCCGTTGGTCGGGAAGTTCTCCCTTGTTCAGCTTTCACCAATCCACCACCGGGCCTCCCCCCGTCGTCCCCGAACCGTTCGTGTTCCGGGCCCGCTTCGACGCTCAGAGCCGGGACGTCCAGCAGACCCTCGTGCCCTTCCCGTACGGGCCGCCCTCGTGCCACGCGTCGCCACCGAGGGCCTCGGCGCGGCGGGTGAGGTTGAGCAGGCCGCTGCGCCGGCCGCCCGCGGGGATGCCGACGCCGTCGTCGGTGACGGTGAGCAGCACGCCGGGCCGGCCGCCGCGGTCGAGCGACTCCGGGTCGCCGCCGACCGGGTGCCCGGCGTCGTCGAGGTGGACGGTGGCGTCGATCTCCACGCCGACCCGGGAGGCCCGGGCGTGGCGGGCCGTGTTGGAGAGCATCTCCCGCAGTGCGGCCAGCAGTTGACGCCCGGTCTTGTCGCCGACGAGGCTCTCCACCGGCCCGACGAAGCTCACCGCGGGCTTGAAGCCGAGCGCCGCCGCGGCCTGGCTGGCCTCGCGCAGGACCCGGGTGCGCAGGGTGTCGGGGACGTCGCCGTGGTTGTCGTGCTGGAGCGCGTAGATGGTGGTGCGGACCTCCTGGATGGTGGCGTCGAGTTCGTCGACGGCCTTGCCGATGCCGACCTTCACCTCGGGCACGACGGAGCGGCGGGCGGCGCTCTCCAGGATCATCCCGGTGGCGAACAGCCGCTGGATCACGAGGTCGTGCAGGTCGCGGGCGATCCGGTCGCGGTCCTGGAAGACGGCGAGGCGCTGCTGGTCGCGCTGGCCCTCGGCGAGCCGCAGGGCGAGCGCGGCCTGCGAGGCGAAGGTCTCGGCGAGCTGCTTCTCGCTGTCGGTGAAGGGCAGCGCGCCGCGCGCACGCCAGACGCAGAGCCCGCCGAGGACCCGGCCGGCGGCGACCATCGGGACGGCCATGGACGGGCCGAAGCTGCGGGCGAGCCGGATGACCACGGTCGGGTCGCTCGACATGTCGTCGAGGTACACGCTCTCGCCGGCGAGCAGCCGGGTGGCGAAGCTGTCCTTGGGCAGCAGCTCGCCGCGGACGAACTCGGCCGCCTCGCCGGACGCGTGGGCGACGCGCATCTGGGAGACGTCCTCGCCGTCGGCGGCGGTCGGCAGCAGGATCATGCCGAGCGAGGCGTCCGCCAGCTCCCGCACCTGCTCGGCGGCGACGGTCAGCGCGACCTCGGCCTCGTCGGTGGAGAGCAGCGCCGTGGTGACGGCGGCGGCGCCGGCGATCCAGCGCTCGCGGCGCCGGCCCTCCTCGTACAGGCGGGAGTTCTCGATGGCGACGCCGGCCGCGGCGGCGAGCGCGTTCACCACCTGCTCGTCCTCGGGGGTGAAGGCGCCGCCGCCCTTCTTCTCCGTCAGGTAGAGGTTGCCGAACACCTCGTCGCGGACCCGGATCGGCTCGCCGAGGAAGGTCTTCATCTGCGGGTGGTGCGGCGGGAACCCGGAGGAGCGCGGGTCGCTGCCGAGGTCGGCCAGGCGCAGCGGTTCGGGGCGGTCGATGAGCGCGCCGAGGATGCCGCGCCCGGCGGGCAGTTCGCCGATCTCGGCGGCGGTCGCGTCGTCGATGCCGACGTGGATGAAGTCGGCCAGGCCGTGCCCGCCGGGGGCGATCACGCCGAGGGCCGCGTACCGGGCGTCGACGAGTTCGGCGGCGCCGGTGGCGATGCGGTGCAGGGTGGCGTGCAGGTCGAGTCCGGCGCCGATGGAGACGACGGCCTCCAGCAGCCGCTGCATCCGGTCGGTGACGGCGGCGGCCGACTGGAGGCGTTCCGCGACCTCGGTGACCAGGGTGTCCAGGCCGAGCGAGGCGATCTCGGGCACCCGGTGGGGGGTGGGCTCCGGGGCGGCGGCGGGGAGGTCTGGCGTGGGGTCCATGAAGATGAGCCTAGTTTGTACGGTTTTCATCCGAAGGACGGCGCGACGGAGCGGCTACCGGGCCACCAGCGGGCCGTCCGCCTCCAGCAGGCCGTCCGCCTCCCGCTCCCGCCGCCACATCGCGTGCAGCCGCCCGTCGCCGTCCGCGAGCAGCTCCGACCAGCGGCCCCGCTCGGCCACCCGGCCGCCGTCCAGCACCAGCACCTCGTCCACGGTGTCGTCGTCCAGCCCGGCCAGCCGGTGGGTGATCAGGACGGTGGTGCGGCCGGCGGTGGCGGCGAGCAGGTCGGCGGTGAGCGCGTCGGCGGTGGGCAGGTCGAGGTGTTCGGCGGGCTCGTCGAGGACGAGCACCGGGAAGTCGGCGAGCAGGGCCCGGGCGAGCGCGAGGCGCCGGCGCTGGCCGCCGGAGAGGCGGGCGCCGTGCTCGCCGACCATGGTGTCGAGGCCGTCCGGCAGGCCGTCCGTCCAGTCGAGCAGCCGGGCGCCGGCCAGGGCGGCGCGCAGTTCGTCCTCGTCGGCGCCCGGCCGGGCGAGGCGCAGGTTCTCCCGGAGCGAGCTGTCGAAGACGTGGGCGTCCTGCGCGCAGAGGCCGATCACCCGGCGGACGTCGTCGCCCGGGAGCGCACGGCTGTCCACAGCCTGTGGACGGCCGGCGGCGAAGGTGACGCCGCCCGCAGCCGGCTCCAGGAAGCGCAGCAGCGCCTGGGCGAGCGTGGTCTTGCCGGAGCCGGACGGGCCGACGACGGCGATCCGGCGCCCGGGCGCGAGATCGAGGTCCACCCCGGACAGGGCGTCCTCGGCCCGTCCGGGGTAGCGGACCGCCAGGCCGCGCACGGCGATCGGCAGCGGCTGCGCGGGCAGCGCCGCCGCCTCGACCGGCTCGGTGACCGCGGGCTCCGCGTCCAGCACTTCGTCCAGCCGGGCCCGCGCGGCGCGGCTGCGCTGGCGGGCCTGGACGGCGAGCGGCATCCCGGTGACGGCCTCGAACGCGGCGAGCGGGGTGAGCACGACGACGGCCAGGCAGACCGGCGCCAGCGCCCCGGTGTGCACACCGCGCAGGCCGACGGCCGCGGCGGCGGTCACCGTCAGCCCGGCGAGCAGCATGATCAGCCCGGTGCCGAGCGCGGTGGTGGCGGCCGAGCGGGCGGCCAGCCCGGTCAGCGCCGCGTCGGCGCTGCGGACGGCGGCGAGCCGGCCGGGCAGCGCACCGGCGACGGTGAGTTCGGCGGTGCCGGAGAAGGCGTCGACGACGGCGGTGGTGAGCCGTCCCCGCGCCGGGGCCTGCCGCCGCTCGGCACCGGCCGACCAGCGGGCGGCCAGCGCGGGCACCACGGCGCCCGCGAGCAGCAGCCCGACGCCGAGGACGACACCGGCGGCGGGCAGGAAGGCGCCCATCGCGACGGCCGCGGCGAGCGACACGACGCCGGCGACGGCGGCCGGCAGCCGCCAGCGCAGGTAGTGGTCCTGGATCGCGTCGACGTCGGCGACCAGCCGGGAGAGCAGGTCGCCGCGCCGGAACGCGGGCAGTGCGGCCGGGGCGAGTGCGGTGAGCCGCCGGTAGACGGCGGCGCGCAGCGTGCCGAGGGTGCGCAGCACGGCGTCGTGCGAGACGAGCCGTTCGGCGTACCGGAAGACGCTGCGGCCGATGCCGAACGCGCGGACGGAGGTGACGGCCATCATCAGGTAGAGCACCGGCGGCATCTCGGAGGCGTACGAGATGAGGTAGCCCGACGTGGCCATGAGGGCGACGGCGCAGCCGAGGGCGAGCGCGCCGAGCAGGATCGACAGCGCGAGCCGGGGCGCGGCGGTGCCGGCCGGGGTCTCGTCCTCGACGGCGGTCGCGGCCACCGGGCGTCCGCTGTGGGGCAGGAGCTCGACCGCGGCGGCGGCCGGAGCGGCGGCGCCCGCCAGCCGCACCCGCTCGTCCGCGACGGCCAGCAGCGCCGGCCGGTGGGCGACCACCAGGACCGTGCGCGCCGGGTCCTCGGCGAGCGCCCGGACGGCCTCCACGACGGCCGCCTCGGAGGCGCCGTCCAGGTTGGCGGTCGGCTCGTCGAGCAGCACCAGCGGGCGGTCGTCGGCGAGCAGCACGCGGGCGAGCGCGATCCGCTGCCGCTGCCCGGCGGAGAGCCCGGCGCCGTCCTCGCCGAGGACGGCGTCCAGGTCCGTCACGAAGTCCAGCGCGTGGGCGGAGCGCAGCGCCGTCCACAGCTCGTCGTCGCTCGCCTGCGGCCGGTGCAGGCGCAGGTTCTCGGCGACCGTCCCGGCGAACAGGTGCGGGTGCTGCGGCACCCAGGCGATCTGCCGCTGCCAGGTGGCCGGGTCGAGCTCGGCCAGGTCGTACGCGCGGCCGTCGGCGGCGGTGATCCGGACGGTGCCGGCGTCCGGCGCGGTCAGGCCGAGCAGGACGGACACCAGGGTGGACTTGCCGGCCCCGCTCGGTCCGGTCAGGGCGACGGTGGCGCCCTGACGCAGCGTCAGCCCGGCGCCGTCCAGCGCGGGCTCCGTCCGCCCGGGGTGCCGCACGACCAGGCCGTCCGCCGTCACCGTCGCGCCGGCGAGCGCGGGGGCCGGGACGACCCCGGCGGCGGGCAGCGGCGTCTCCAGCACCTCGAAGATCTCGTCCGCCGCCGTCAGCCCCTCCACACTGGAGTGGTAGAGCGCGCCGACCTGGCGGATCGGGAAGTACACCTCGGGGGCGAGGATGAGGACCAGCAGCCCGGTCTCCAGGTCGAGCGTGCCGTCCACCAGCCGGAACCCGATGGACACCGCGACCAGCGCGACCGACAGCGTGGAGAGCAGTTCCAGCGCGAACGAGGAGATGAACGCGATCCGCAGGGTGCGCAGGGTCGCCCGGCGGTAGTCGGCGGTGATGCGGGCGATCGTGGCGGCCTGCGCCCGCGCCCGGTTGAACACCTTGAGGGTGGGCAGGCCGGCCACCACGTCGAGGAAGTGGTGCGAGAGCCGGGCCAGGGTCTGCCACTGCCGGTCCATCCGGGACTGGGTGGCCATCCCGATCAGCACCATGAACAGCGGGATCAGCGGCAGCGTCCCGGCGATGATCGCGGCCGAGGTGAGGTCGGCCCCCGCGATCCGCAGCAGCACGATCGCCGGCACGGCCACCGCGAGCGCCAACTGCGGGAGGTAGCGCGCGAAGTAGTCGTCGAGGGCGTCGACGCCGCGGGTCGCGAGGGTGGTGAGCTCGCCGGTGCGCCGGCCCGCCAGGTAGGCCGGGCCGAGCGCGGTGGCGTGGTCGAGCAGCCGGCGCCGCAGGGTGGACTTCACCCGGGCGACGGACCGGTGCGCGGTGAGCTCGGTGAGCCAGCCGACCAGCCCCCGCCCGACGGCGGTCAGCGCGAGCAGCACCAGCGGGGTGGTGAGCTCGCCGGGCGTCGCCCCGTGCCGGAAGCCGCGCACGACGATCTCGGCGAGCAGGCTCGCCTGCGCGACCACCAGGACGGCGCCCGCCGCGCCGAGGAGCACGGATCCGGCGAGGAAGGCCCGGGTGGTGCGGGCGTGCCCGAGCAGTCGCGGGTCGACCGGCTTCATGTCAGTGCCCGGCCGGGATGTGCTGGACGCCGATGCGCTTGCGGAACACCCAGTACGTCCAGCCCTGGTAGAGCAGCACGAGCGGGGTGAACACGGCCGCGACGATCGTCATCAGCTTCAGCGTGTACGGCGAGGACGCGGCGTTGGTGACGGTCAGGCTCCACTCGGGGTGCAGCGTCGACGGCATGACGTTCGGGAAGAGCGCCAGGAACAGCATCGCCACCGCCGCCACGATCGTCGCCCCCGAGAGGATGAACGCCCAGCCCTCGCGGCCGCGTTGGTTGGCGACCAGGGCGCCGGCCAGGGCCGCCACGGCGACCACCAGGGCCACCAGGCTCCGGCCGTTGCCGCTGTCCGCCTGGGTCCAGGAAAGGAAGGCGAGCGCCAGCACCGCCGTCACCGTCCCGGCCAGGAGCGCGGCCCGGCGCGCCCGCAGCCGGATCTCGCCGACCGTCTTCAGCGCGGCGAACACCGCGCCGTGGAAGGTGAAGAGGCCGAGCGTCACCAGGCCGCCGAGCAGCGCGTACGGGTTGAGGAGGTCCCAGAGGGTGCCGACGTAGTTCTTCTGCGCGTCGATGTCCACGCCGCGCACGATGTTGGCGAAGGCCACGCCCCACAGGAAGGCCGGGATCAGCGAGGTCCAGAAGATGGCCTCCTCCCAGTTCCGCTGCCAGCGCTCGCCGTCGCGCTTGGCCCGGTACTCGAAGGCCACGCCGCGCACGATCAGGCAGACCAGGATGGCCAGCAGCGGGAGGTAGAAGCCGCTGAACAGCGTCGCGTACCAGTCGGGGAAGGCCGCGAAGGTCGCGCCGCCGGCGGTCAGCAGCCAGACCTCGTTGCCGTCCCACACCGGGCCGATCGTGTTGATCAGCACCCGCCGCTCGGCGGTGGTCCTGGCCAGCGGCTTGGTGAGCACGCCGATCCCGAAGTCGAAGCCCTCCAGGAAGAAGTAGCCGATCCACAGGACGGCGATCAGGACGAACCAGACGTCGTGGAGTTGCATGTCAGATCCCCTGTGGTGCTCAGTAGGCGAACGCGAGCGGCTTGTCGGCGTCCTCGTCCGCGGACGGTCCGCGCAGGGACGGGTCCACGGTCGGCGGCTGCTCGGACACCACCGGACCGGCCTTGGCGTACTTGACCAGCAGCCGGACCTCGATGACGGCGAGGATCGCGTACAGCGTGGTGAAGGTGACCAGGGCCCCGATCTGGGTGCCGACGCCCACGTTGGGGGAGACCGCACTGGCCGTGGTCATCAGGCCGAACACGGCCCAGGGCTGGCGGCCCATCTCGGTGAAGATCCAGCCGAAGCTGTTGGCGATCAGCGGGAAGCCCATGGTCAGGATGCCGATCCGCCAGCTCCACTTGGTCAGCAGCGGGCCCAGTTCGCGCTTCGGGGTGAGCATCAGCCGCGGCACCTCGGTGTCGCCGGTGCGGAACTCGGGGTGCAGGAAGAGCTTGCGCCGGGTGGTCCAGAGTCCGACCAGACCGGCCGCGAAGGAGGTCATCCCGAAGCCGATCATGAGGCGGAAGCCCCAGAAGGTCATGAAGATGCTCGGGATGTAGTCCTTCGGATCGCCGCCGTACTTGGCGGCCTCGGCGGCCGCGGTGTCGTTGATGCCGGGGACGGAGGAGCTGAAGTCGCTGTGCGCGAGGAAGGAGAGTATCCCCGGGATCTCCAGCTCGACCGAGTTGTGGCCCTTGCTGACGTCACCGATCGCGAAGACCGAGAACGGCGCCGGCGACTGGGTGTCCCACAGCGCCTCGGCGGCGGCCATCTTCATCGGCTGCTGCTCGAACATCACCTTGCCCAGCGAGTCGCCGCTGATCGCGGTGCCCAGGCCGAAGACGACGGCCAGCACCAGGCCGAGCCGCAGCGACGTGCGCATCACGGCGGTCTTCTTGGGGTCGGCGGTCTCCGCCCCTCCACTCTTCTCAAACAGCCGCTTGGCCTTCCAGAGGTGGAAGGAGGCGATGCCGACCATGAAGGCCGCGCCGGTGAGGAAGGCGGCGGTCAGGGTGTGCGCGACGACGGTGAGGGTGGTGTTCTGGAACAGCACCTCGGTGATGTCGGTGAGCTGCGCCTTGCCGGTGACCGGGTCGATCGCGTAGCCGACCGGGTGCTGCATCCAGGAGTTGGCGGCGAGGATGAAGTAGGCGGAGAGCACGGTGCCGAGGGCGACCATCCACATGCACGCGCAGTGGATCTTCTTCGGCAGCTTGTCCCAGCCGAAGATCCACAGGCCGATGAACGTGGACTCGAAGAAGAAGGCGATCAGCGCCTCCATCGCGAGCGGGGCCCCGAAGACGTCGCCCACGAACCGGGAGTAGTCCGACCAGTTCATCCCGAACTGGAACTCCTGCACGATGCCGGTGACCACGCCCATCGCGATGTTGATCAGGAAGAGCTTCCCCCAGAACTTCGTGGCGTGGAAGTACTTCTCCTTGTTCGTCCGCACCCAGGCGGTCTCCAGTCCGGCCACGACGGCGGCCAGGCTGATGGTGAGCGGGACGAAGAGGAAGTGGTAGACGGTGGTGATGCCGAATTGCCATCTGGCGATGGTTTCGTGAGCGATTGCCAGTTCCACGTCGCCCTCTCTCCAACCTGCCCTTTCGGGCACATTTCGGACAAACTTCTTCTTTAGCCGTAGACCGCTGCCTAACCACGCAAGCTTGTCCGCTTGTGAACGTGAACACGTTCACAAGGGCCAGTATCCATCATCCTTACGGGGGGTCCTCACGCGGGGTTGGGTTTGACCAGGGCGAAGGCCTGCAAGGCGGTGCGCACAGTCTGCGGAGCCCCGCGCGGCAGCGACAACGAACGCCCGGGCGGATCCGGTGATCGTCTTGGACGCCCCGGCACTTGACACGGCCGCCCCACCGGCTCCGGGGCGGACAGCGTGAAAGGGCGCCCCGGAACTCCGGGGCGCCCTACCTCCCGACGCTACGGACGGCCGAGCAGCCAGGTGCCGGGGGTGGAGGGGGCGCGGGCCGTGAAGAAGGCGGTGAAGCCGCGCAGGAACTCGTCGAGGGTGATCCGGCCGTCCCCGTCGGTGTCCAGCTGGCGGAAGCCGTGGGAGAGTTCGGCCGGGTGGACGCGCGGGCCGCCGAAGACGGCGCGGTACTCGTCGGCGTCCAGGTGACCGTTTCCGTCGGTGTCGGCGGCGGTGAAGACGGCGCGCAGCGCGGGCAGCAGGCCGGCCTCCAGGTAGGCCGGGTCGCGGTCGCAGCCGGCGATGGTGGCGGCGACGAACTCCTCCCGGCTCACCTCACCGTCGCCGTCGGCGTCCATGCTCTCGCGCAGCTGCTCCCACCAGCCCTCGAAGGCCGTGTGGACGGCGGCCTCGCCGGCGTCGTCGAGCTCCAGCTGCCAGCACACGTTGTGGGCCATCGCCCGCAGGTCGTGCACCGTGAGCCGGCCGTCGCCGGTCTGGTCGAGCACCTCGCGGAAGAACCGGTCCAGCCGGGGCCGACGGGTGTCCCGCCGCGTCGGGCGCCGGCGGGACGGCGGGCGCTGCTCCGGCGAGCGGTAGCGCAGGCGGTCCGGCAGCCGGCGCAGGACGCCCCCGGCGCCGTGGTGCAGCAGCCGGGACAGCAGGGCGGCACGGCGGGTGCGGACCAGGCCGAAGCGCTCCCGGACGACGGGCGGCAGGTCGGCGATCGTCAGCGCCGTCACCACCCGGGCCACCACCGCCCGCACGGCACGCCAGCCCGCGTCCCCGAGGAACCGGAGCCGGCGCGGCCGGGGCGCCTCGCGCAGGATGTCGAACAGGAGGTAGCGCGCCGGCTCGGTGAACTCCAGCCGTTCTCTGGCGACTTCGACGAAGTAGTCGGGCAAGTCGGCTGCCGACTGCGGGAGTTCACCCGCCGGAAGCCCGAAGGCGGCAACGACGTCGACGAACTCGCGATACGCCTGGTCGAGTTCGCCACGGTCGTACGGATCGCCGCCCAACTCCCGCATGGTGACGACCGATTCGAAGAGCGTCAGCAGCACCCACGCCCTGGTCGCCGCGTCCTTCGCGTCGTACGCACGCCCGTCCGCGTCCGTCCCGCGGATCCGCTTGTGCGCCCGCTCCAGCCGCGCGACCTCGCGCCGGAGCGCGTCGGCGTCCTGGTAGAACAGCCGCCGCCCGCTCCCCAGCGTGTGCTCCACCCGCCGCCACGGATGCGCGTGGTACGTCGAGTGCTCGTCCATCCCCGCCCCGACCACCGGATGCGCCGCCTGCAACACCAGCAGCCGCCACGCGACCAGCCCCACCCGCCACTCGGCCAAGTCCCGCCGGAACGACACCCCCGCCTCAGCCACGCCGCTCCCCGGTGATCTCCGGCCCGATGACGAACCCCTTGGCCGGGCCCTCCTCGATCACGGCTTCCTTGCCGTACGGGACCCGCGCGGAACGGTTGTAGGCCCGGCGTTCGACATCCGGGTCGGTGAGGATCGTCACCGCGCCGCCGTGGTCGTCATCGTCGATGATCTCGGCCCTGACGTGCTCCGGGACTCTGAAGCGTTTCCAGACGTCCCAGAGCCGTTCTTCGGGGCTCATCACGCTTTCCTCGGCCTCGGGGTTCATGGTCCGAACCGTGGCACGGATCCTGCCCGCCGATCGGGTGATCGGGTCGTATTCACCCGATCGGGGTCAGGAGGCCGTGGTCGTCGGGAGTTCGACGCGGAAGGTGGCGCCGGCGCCCGGGGAGGTTTCGAGGGTCAGGGTGCCGCCGTGGGCGTGGGTGAGGGCGGTGGCGATGGCGAGGCCGAGGCCGGCGCCGCCGCCGTCGTGGCGGCTGCGGGAGGCGTCGACGCGGTAGAAGCGCTCGAAGACCTGGAGGGCCTGGTCCTCGGTCAGGCCCGGGCCGGCGTCGGCGACCTCCAGGAGGCAGACCCCGCCCGGGCCGCCGCCGACGCCTATCCGGACGGGGGTGCCGGGCGGCGTGTGCTTGACGGCGTTGCCGACCAGGTTGGTGACGACCTGGCGTAGCCGCGCCTCGTCGCCGAGGACGGGGGCCGCGCCGGGGGCGCCCGTCCCGGCCGGGCCGGTGAGGGCGACCGGGCGGGTCGGGTCGAGGGCGGTGAGGTCGTGCAGGGCGTCGGCGGCGAGGGTGCGCAGGTCCATCGGGGCGAGGTCGAGCGGGCGTTCCTCGTCGAGCCGGGCGAGCACCAGGAGGTCCTCGACGAGGGCGCCCATGCGCACGGCCTCGCTCTCGATCCGGGTCATGGTGCGCCGCACGTCCTCCTCGGTGGGCAGCGCGCCCATCCGGTACAGCTCGGTGAAGCCGCGGATGCCGGCCAGCGGGGTGCGCAGTTCGTGCGAGGCGTCGGCGATGAACCGCCGCATGCGGGCCTCGGATTCGGCGCGCGCGGCGAACGCGGCCTCGATCTGGGTGAGCATCCCGTTGAGCGCGATGGACAGCCGCCCGACCTCGGTGCGGCGGGAGGGCCCGGGCATGCGGTGGGAGAGCTCGCCGGCCGCGATCCGGGCCGCGCCGGCCTCGATGCGCCGCAACGGGCGCAGCCCGGTGCGGACGGCGAAGAAGCCGAGGGCGGCGATGATGACGAACACGGCGCCGCCGATGGCGAGGAAGGAGGTGCGGAGCTTGCCGATGGTCGCGTCGATGTCCTCGCGGGAGACGGCCACCATCAGGTAGGTCGGGGTGACGAGCGGCGACGCGTAGGGGCTGGCGACCGTCCCGGCGCCGGGCGTCTTGGCCGGCTGGAGCGGCAGGACGAGCACCCGCCAGCTGCGGTGACCGCGCTGGTCGGGCAGGTCGAAGGGCACGTCGGGGGCGGTGGCGGCCGGGTCGAGGCCGGCCAGCTGGGGCGCCGGGTCGCTGTCGGAGACGGGCTGGCGCATGACGCCCTGCACCTTGCCGTCGGAGGTGAGGTACTGCACCAAGTACTGGCTGGGCAGGCCCTGCCCGCGCCGCCCGTTGACGGGCAGCCGCCCCCCGGCGTCGGGCGGGCTGAGCTTGCCCGGCGACCGGTGGGACATCGGCAGCCCGAAGCGCTGGAGCTGCTGGTCGAGCTGCTCGACCAGCTGCACCCGGACGGTGCCGAGCACGATGGTGTCGCTGACCACGAGACCGGTGGTGACGAGGGCGAGCACGAGCACGAGCAGCCGGGCACGCAGCGAGAGCCGGGAGGTGAAGCGGGGCAGCACGGGACGGATCGGCACGGTCGGGCGGGTCCGGTCAGCCCTGCGGGGGCCGGCGCAGGGCGTAGCCGATGCCGCGCACGGTGTGGATCAGCTTGGGGCCGTGGGCGGGGCCGGAGTCGAGCTTGCGGCGCAGGTAGGAGATGTAGGACTCGACGATGGAGAGGTCGCCGCCGAAGTCGTAGGCCCACACGTGGTCGAGGATCTGGGCCTTGGAGACGACCCGGCCGACGTTGGCCATCAGGTAGTGCAGCAGCTTGAACTCGGTCGGGGAGAGCGAGACCGGGATGCCGCCGCGGGTGACCTCGTGGGCGACGGGGTCGAGGCTGAGGTCGGCGACGATCAGCCGGCCGTCCTCGGCGGGGCCGCCGGCCCGGCGCAGGATGGCGCGGATCCGGGCGATCAGCTCTTCGAGGCTGAACGGCTTGGTGACGTAGTCGTCGGCGCCCGCGGCGAGGCCCTGGACCTTGTCGCCGACGCCGTCCTTGGCGGTGAGGAAGAGCACCGGGAGGTGGTCGCCGGGGTGGCCGTGGGCGGGCCCGGCGATCTGGCCGCGGCTGGTCTGCTCGCGCAGCTTCTCGACGACGGTGAAGCCGTCGAGGTCGGGGAGCATGACGTCGAGGACGACGAGGTCGGGGCGCTCGTGGGCGATCAGCCGCAGGGCCTCGGTGCCGGTCGCGGCGGAGGCGACCCGGAAACCGGAGAACCGCAGGGAGGCGGAGAGCAGTTCGCGGATGTTGGGCTCGTCGTCGACGACGAGGAGGAAGGCCTCACCCGGCCCGCCGGCCACGGCGGAGCCGCCTGGCGTGGTCACAGTGCCTTGCACGGGGGTTTCGCCTCCCGGTCGGACGATGGCGTTCAGCATGAGGCTAGCCCCCGGAGGCTATGCGGCATGGATGAATGTTGGATTAACACCTTATCGGTCGGTTTTTGGCCGACAGGCCTACGACGAAGGGCTGGGTGGTGTGCGTACCGGCGAGTACGCAAACGCCGCCGGCCGGAGAGGTGGCTCCTGCGTCGCACGCGGCAGGGTCGACTCCGCGATCAGCTCGAACTGCCGCGGCGAGGTACGTGAAGACCGTCCCCATGACCGGGCCGGCAAAGGGGTTCAGGCGGGCCTCCATCGTCCACTCCCAGGGTGCCGGTCGTGCGCTGTCACCGACGAAGGCAGGACAGCCCCTCATTGCGGGGAAGCGTCATTCGCGCAGGCGTGCGCGAGGCGACGCAGAGGAAGGACCGCAGCGCAGGAAGTCGGCTGGGCCGACTTCCTGCGCTCTGATCCGAGAGGACTCAGCTGCTCCATCGCGTCGAAGAGCCGTCCGGAGCGGTGTAGCCGACGAGCAGTCCCTCCGGCCCCGCCTCGACGGTGAACCACTCGCGGCGGGGGCGGTTGTGGTCGAGCCAGGACCTGTGCGCGGCCTCGATCAGCTGCCAGAGGTCACGGGGACCGCTGACGAGGACGGTGTCGTCCTGCACGTAGGCGACCGAGCCGTCCGCCGGGTCGTGGAGGGTGCTGCCGCACCGGACGACCGTGGGGCCGAGGTGGAGACCCGCCCAGAACGAGAACCTGTGGTCGTCCAGGACACGGGAGCCGGTCGCAGTAGTCCGCCCCCCGGCCCCCGGCTCGGGAGCCGGCGGGCCGGGCTCGTCGGCGGAGCGCAGGGGCATGAAGGCGGCGGGCTGGTGGAGGAAGCGGCCCACGGCTCGGCCGTCCGGCAGCTTGGTCAGGCGGGCCCCGGCGCCGCCGCCCAACGCGTCGGCGATCGGGGCGACGATGAGGCCGCCAGGCGCGCACTGGTCGAGCCAGGCCCGGGGGATGCGGCGGACGGAACACGTGGCGATGATCCGGTCGAACGGCACTCGGTCCGGACACCCGTCCTGCCCGTCCGTCCGCAGGACGCTCGGTCTGAAACCGGCCTCGGCCAGCCGAGTGCGGGCTGTCGACACGAGGCGCTCGGTGCGGTCGATCGTGGTGACGTGAGCCGCGCCGGCGAGGTGGCACAGCAGAGCGGCGTTGACGGCGACCGACTCGCCGTCGAGCGTCCCGCGGATCGGGAGCAAGGGGCCGCAGGAGCGATTCGCCAGGGGGTGAGCTCGTCGGCCTTGGCGCGCTGGAGGAGGTCGGCGAGCTTCTGGGGGGTGGCGCGGAGGATGGCCTCGCTCTCGTCGGACCGAGAACCACGCTCGACGGCCGCATCCGGGTGACGTTCTCACCGTCGCGCTCGGCGTCGTCGCGACGCTCAGGATGAAACCGCCGGACGGCCGCGAGCCGGGGTGGAACGCGCGAAGGCCCCCGCCCGATGACGGGCGAGGGCCTCGCGGCGGGCGGGGTCAGCCGCCGGACGGGGTGCGGTTGCCGCCACCGCCGCCGAAACCGCCGCCGCCGAAGCCGCCGCCCGCGCCCGCAGCGCCTTCGACGAGCTGGCTGGCGGTGTAGCCACCGTTGGCGTCGGGGGTGCCGACGACGGTCACGCTCTGGCCGGGCTGCAGGTCCGCGACCTTGCCGTCCTTGTTGAGCTGGACCTTCGTCGCGTCGCCGGTGGTGACCTTGACGGTGTTGCCGTTGGCGTCGGTCAGGTAGACGGTCGTGCCGTCCACCGCCTTCACCGTGCCGCGCGTGAAGCCGGGCTGTCCGCCCTGCCCCTGGCCGCCCTGGCCACCGCCCCTGCGGGAGCCGGTGCCGCCCTGGCCGCCGTAGCCGCCCTGCCCGCCCTGCCCGCCCGCCGCGGCACGCTGCGAGGCGCCGGCGGCCGAGGCCCGGGGCGCGGAGGAGGTCGTCCCGTTGTTCTGCTGGTACCAGACCCCGCCCGCGAACGCGGCCGTGGCGATCACGCCGCCCGCGAGGAGCAGCGAGAGCCAGGGCAGCGGCCGGCGCGGCGGCGCCGCGAGCTCGCCGGCGACGTCCCGGGCGTCCGGCGGGGTGGCGAGGAGGGCGACCTGTTCGGCCGGGTCGTTGATCTCGGTCATGGTCGTGTCCTACTCGTGCCGGAGGGCGTCGATCGGCCGCAGCGAGGCGGCCCGGTTGGCGGGGTAGCTGCCGAAGAAGAGCCCGATGGCGACGGCGATGCCGAACGCGCCGAGCACCGACTCGGGGATCACCACCGGCTTGATGCCGACGATGCTGAAGTGCGAGCCGGCGATCCCGGCCGCGACCCCCAGCCCGGCGCCGATCACCGACAGCAGCGTGGACTCGGTGAGGAACTGCCCGAGGATCACCGCGCGGGGGGCGCCGAGCGCCTTGCGGATGCCGATCTCCCTGGTCCGCTCGGTCACCGTCACCAGCATGATGTTGGTGATCCCGATCCCGCCGACCAGCAGCGAGATCGCGGCCACCGCGCCGAGCAGCACGGTGAACGTCTTGGTCGTGCTCTCGCGGGCGGTGAGCAGCGAGGCCTGGTTGGTGATCCGGAAGTCGGCCTTGGCCGGGTCGGTGATCGCGTGGGCGGCGAGCAGCACCCGGGTGATCTCGGACTGGGCCGCCGTCGTGCTGTCCGCCGAGGCGGCCTGGACGAGGATCTGGTTGACCGGGCCGAAGCCGGTGAAGGCGTTCTGCACGGTGGGCAGCGGCGCGATCAGGACGTCGTCCGGGTCGGTGAAGCCGCTGCCGCCCTTGGCCTGGAGCACACCGACCACCGTGAAGGGCGTGCCGCCGACGGTGATCTTCTTGCCGACCGGGTCCTCGGTGTCGAAGAGCTGCTTGGCGGTGGTGGCGCCGAGCACCGCGACCTTGCGCGAGCCGAGGACGTCGTCGTCGGTGAAGTACTCGCCGTGCGCGACCTTCTGGTTGGAGGTCTCGAAGTACGCCGGGTAGGTGCCGACGACCGAGCCGGGGCTGTACGAGACGTTCCCGTACAGCGCGGTGGCGCTGGTGGTGACGACGGGCGCGACGGACTTGACCGCGGCCGGGTCCGCCTCCGTCGCGAGCGCCTTGGCGTCGGCGACGGTCAGCTTCTTGACCGACGAGGTGGCGCGCGAGCCGCCGTTCGCCGAACCGGAGCTGACGGTGAGGGAGTTGGTGCCGAGCGAGGTGATCGAGTCCTTGACCGCGACCGACGAGCCGTTGCCGACGGCCAGCAGCAGGATCACCGAGGCGACGCCGATCAGCACGCCGAGCATGGTGAGCGCCGAGCGCACCTTGTTGGCGGCGAGGCCGCCGACCGCGAAGCGGAGCATCTGCCAGAGGATCACGCCGGCACCCCCACGACGAGCGGAGGGCCGTCGAACAGCGGCGGCGGACCGTCCACGCGGGCCTGCCGGACGTCGCTGACGATCTGGCCGTCGACGAGCCGCAGCACCCGCTTGGCGTGCCGGGCGACCTCGTCCTCGTGGGTGATCAGGACGACGGTGCGGCCGGTGGCGTTGAGCCGGTCGATGATGGCCAGCACGTCCTCGGTGGCACGGCTGTCCAGGTTGCCGGTCGGTTCGTCGGCGAGCAGCATCGCGGGTGCGGTGACCAGTGCCCGGGCCACGGCGACGCGCTGCTGCTGGCCGCCGGAGAGCTCGTTGGGCCGGTGGCCGGCCCGCTCGGCGAGCCCGACCAGCGACAGCGCGGCCATCGCCCGGCGGCGCCGTTCGGCGGCGCGCACGCCCGCGTAGGCGAGCGGCAGCTCGACCTGGGCGAGGGCGGTGGTGCGCGGCACCAGGTTGAACGACTGGAAGATGAAGCCGATCTTGCGGTTGCGGACGAGCGAGAGCTGCCCCTCGTCGAGGTGCCCGACGTCGATGCCGTCCAGCTGGTAGCTGCCGGCGGTGGGGACGTCGAGGCAGCCGAGGATGTTCATGAGGGTCGACTTGCCGGAGCCGGAACTGCCCATGACCGCGACGTAGTCGCCCTGGTCGATGTCCAGCGCGACGCCGAGCGGCGTGCCGGTGGCCGGGTCGGCCGGGCCGCGCAGCGCGTGCACGGTGGCGTCGCCGTGGCCGTAGGCCTTGGTGAGCCGGCGGATCCGGATGACGGGTGGCGGGGGGCCCGCGGGCACCCGCTTGTCGATGACGTGACGCATGCTCAGCCCTTGCCGCCGCGACCCGCGCCGCCGGCGTTGCCGCCACCGCCGCCGGGGATGCCGCCGCCACCGAAGCCGCCACCGCCACCGAAGCCGGCCGCACCGCCGCGACCGCCCTGGCCGCCCTGCCCCGGGAAGGAGCCGTTCGGGAAGCCGTTCCCCGCGCTGGTGGTGGGGAGTTCGACCTTGTCGCCCTCCTTGAGCCCGGTGAGCACCTGCACGGTGCTGTCGCCCTCGACGCCGACCGTGACGCTCATCCGCTGGGTGGAGCCGTCCGGCTGCACCACGTTCGCCGTCCGGCTGCTGCCGGTGCCGGCGAGCGCGGAGGTGGGCAGCGAGAGCGCATTGTCGGCCTCGCCCGTGACCACCGAGACGGTCGCGCTGAGGCCGGTGCGCAGGGTGCTGGTGTCACCGGTGATCTGGAGCGTCGCCGCGTACTGGACGGCCGACGAGCCCGCGCTGCCGCCGCCACTGCTACTGGGCAGCGAACTGACCGACAGGACGGTCGCGTTGAGCTTGGTGTCGGACTGCGCGTTCAGCGCGACGGTGGCCGCCTCGCCCTTCTTGAGCTTGAGCGAGTCGAGCTCGGAGAAGTTGGCGGTGACCTGCATCCCGGTGGGGTTGGTCAGGACGATGAAGCCGCTCGGCGTGCCGCTGCTCGAACTCGCACTCGTCCCGGTCGACTTGGTCGATCCCGAGGTGGTGGAGGACGATCCCCCGCCGACGGTGTCGCCGACCTTGGCGGAGACCGACGCGACGGTGCCGTCCACCGACGCGGTGAGCGTCGTGCCGGCCAGCGCCGCCTGGGCGTTGGCCACGTTGGTCTGCGCGGTGGCGACCTGCTGCTCGGCCGAGGCGACGGCCGCGTCGTCCACCTTGGTGGTGGTGACGGTGGTGGTCTGCGGAACGGGCGCGCTGTTCCCGCCCGTTCCGCGGCCGCCGCCCCCGGCACCGGCGCTGGGGCTGGGGCTGGGGCTCGGGGCGGCGGGAGCGCCGGTCTGGGGCAGCGGCTCGACGGTCGTGGTGGTGACACCGGCCTGGGCCTTGGTGAGGTTGGCGTCGGCCGTGGTGAGCGCCGCGTTGGCCGCGTCCACCTGCTGCTGGGCGGCGGTGGTGTCGACGGTGGCCAGCACCTGGCCCTTCTTCACGGTGTCCCCGACCGCGACCTTGACGGCCGTGAGCCGGCCACCGGTGGTGAAGTCCTGGGCGGCGTCGGTGGGCGACACCAGCGTGCCGGTTCCGGACACGGTGGCCAGGACCGTCCCCTTGGCCACCGTCGCGGTCCGGGCCTTCGGCTGTCCGGCGGCCGCGCTCGGCCCGCTGTTCACCGTGGTGTACGCCAGCGCGGCGCAGGCCAGCAGGGCCACGCCCAGGGCGGAATTGACGAGGACGGCGCCTCGCCGTCGTGGGAGCACCTTCATGGCGGACAGCTTCGCCGGGCGCTCTTGCGTCGGCCTGGGCGCGGGCTGGGAGAAGGCTGAACGGGTGGATCCGGACATTCCGCTCGCACCGGCCCGTTCGCGCGGGCCGCTTGGCCGCCGCGTGGCCGGCCGTTGGCCGAACTCCCAGCCTGCTCCCAGCGATCCCCAGGCATCCGGCAGCGCCCGGCACCACACCGACGGCATCCGGGCCTCCCGAAAGCGCCCGGAGCACCCCGCGAGCACGTCGTGAGCACCTCCGGAACGCCTCCCGAACGCCTCCCGAACGCCGCAGGGGCGCACCGCGCGTGCGGAACGCCCCTGCGTACGGACGCGGACGTCAGAGCGTCTTGCGGAACTCCTCGGCCACCGCGAGGAAGATCGTGTTGCCCTCGGCCTCGCCGATGGACACCCGCACGCCCTCGGGGAACGGCCGGACGATCACACCGGCCGCGGCGGCCGCGGCGGCGAAGTCCGCCGAGCGCGCGCCGAGCGGCAGCCACACGAAGTTGGCCTGCGAGTCCGGGAGGTCCCAGCCCTGGGCACGCAGTCCGGCCACCACCCGGGCGCGCTCCTCCACGAGCGCGTCCACCCGCACCTTGAGTGCGTCCTCGGCGTGCAGCGAGGCGACGGCGGCGTCCTGCGCGAGTTGGTTCACGCCGAACGGGACGGCGGTCTTGCGCAGCGCGGTCGCCACCGGCTCGTGGGCGATCGCGAAGCCGACGCGCAGGCCCGCGAGGCCGTACGCCTTGGAGAAGGTGCGCAGGACGCAGACGTTCGGGCGGTCCCGGTAGAGGTCGATGCCGTTGGGCACCTCGGGGTCGCGGATGAACTCGATGTAGGCCTCGTCGACGACGACCAGCACGTCGCCGGGCACCGCGTCGATGAAGCGCTCCAGCTCGGCGCGGTGGATCACGTTGCCGGTCGGGTTGTTCGGGTTGCACACGAAGATCAGCCGGGTGTTCGGCGTGATCGCGGCGAGCATCGCGTCCAGGTCGTGGTCGCCGCCGGCGGTGATCGGGACCGGGACGGGGGTGGCGCCGGCGACCTGGGTGATGATCGGGTACGCCTCGAAGGAGCGCCAGGCGAAGATCACCTCGTCGCCCGGACCCGCCGTGGCGAGGATCAGCGACTGGGCGACGCCGACCGAGCCGGTGCCGGTGGCGATGTGCTCGGCCGGCACGCCGAAGCGCTTGGCCAGCTCCTCGGTGAGCTCGTTGACCGCCATGTCCGGGTAACGGTTGAACGACCCGGCCGCCTCGACCGCCGCGGCCAGGACGCCGGGCAGCGGCCCGTACGGGTTCTCGTTGGAGGACAGCTTGTAGGCGTCGGCGCCGGCCGGCTTGCCGGGCTTGTAGGTGGGGATGCCGTCCAGGGTCGGCCGCAGCCGCGGGCCCTGCGCTGACGTGTCGCTCACGGTCCTGCTCCTTCTCGATCTTCTCGATCTCCGCGTCGGGTGGACGCGCGATGTCCGGGTGTGCGTCCTCCGGTGCGGGTCCTCCGGTGCACACGCCCGGACCACCCCGGTCGGGTGCCTTGCACCATACCGACCGCGCTCACCCGTAGGAGTGAGTTGGCCGGTCGGCCCACCGGTGCAGATCAGCCATTCTGCCGGGTTCCTTTGGCACATGTCAGAGGTAAGACGCCAGGTTTTGGGCCGGTATCGAAGGGGCGCGCCCCGGCTCACTCGTGGAGAAACGTATCTCCAAAGGCTCCCGATGCGCCGGTCACAGGACCTTGTCAGGAGCCATACGATCGGTCCGCCATGACAGCAGCAGCCAACCAGAGCGGTCGGCGACCCACCACCTCACGGCGTCTGGAGCGGGCCGGCATCCGGGATGTGGCAGCAGCCGCCGGAGTGTCGATCACCACCGTCTCCGACGCGCTGAACGGAAAGGGCCGCCTGCCCGACGAGACCCGCAGCCGGGTGCGCGAGGTCGCCGAGCGCCTCGGCTACCGCCCCTCCGCGGCCGCCCGCACCCTGCGCACCGGACGGTCCGGCCTGATCGGGCTGACCGTCACGACCTACGGCGAGGAGCCGTTCACCTTCACGGAGTTCGCGTACTTCGCCGAGATGGCCCGCGCCGCCACCAGCGCCGCCCTCGGCCGCGGCTACGCGCTGGTGGTGCTGCCTGCGTCCTCCCGGCACGACGTCTGGGGCAACATCGCCCTGGACGGCACCGTGGTGATCGACCCGCCCGACCAGGACCCGCTGGTCAGCGAGCTCTACCGGTCCGGCGTCCCGGTGGTCAGCGACGGCAAGCCCGGCAACTGCCCGGTCACCGCCTGGGTCGACAACGACCACGAGGCCGCCGTGCTCGGCATCCTCGACCACCTCTCCGAAGCCGGCGCCCGCCGGATCGGCCTGCTCACCGGGACCAGCACCGACACCTACACCCGGCTCTCCACCGAGGCCTACCTCGGCTGGTGCGCCAAGGTCGGCCAGGAGCCGGTGTACGAGGCCTACCCCGCGCACGACCCGGCCGCCGGCGCCGTCGCCGCCGACCGGCTGCTCGCCCGCCCCGACCGCCCCGACGCCGTCTACGGCCTGTTCGACCCCAACGGCACCGACCTGCTCGCCGCCGCCCGCCGCTACGGGCTGCGGGTGCCCGACGACCTCCTGCTGGTCTGCTGCAGCGAGAGCGACGTCTACGCCGCCACCGAGCCCCCGATCACCACGCTCTCACTGAAGCCCCGCCGGATCGGCACGACCGTCGTCAACCTCCTCATCGACGCCATCGAGGGCGTCGACTCCGGGACGGGCGTCGACATCGCCCGGCTCTTCCCGCCCCGCTTCCGCACCGCCGGAACCGGCCCGCCGCCCGGCACCCTGATGCCCACCGAGCTGATCGTCCGGGCCTCCTCGCAGCGCCGCAGTCCGCGCACCACCGTCAGTCCTCCCCGACCCCCGGGCGAGGTCTAGACCATACCGAGCCGGGACAAAACGGACCTTGCGGGACGGCCCGGCTGACGCTCCGGAGGATTGGATACCCACCAGGTGACGACGCCGGGAGAGTGGTCTTCCTATGATGGGCGAATGACACCCGAGGACCGCTTCCCCGGGCCTGAACACCCCTCCTCAGGCCCCCGCCACCAGCCGGACCTCGACGTGCTGCCGTACGGCACCTACTACGAGCCCGAACCCGCCGGCTACGCCGGGACGCCGTACGAAGCGGAGACCTACAGCGGCTACGGCGGCGCCCGCTACCTCGAACAGCACTGGCCCGCCGACAGCCAGGCGCACGGACACACGATGCACGCCCCCGGGCAGGCGCCGGCGTTCAACCACCAGGACCACCCCGGCTACGAGCCGACCCTGCCCGACCGGCCCTCGCCGGCCCTCCAGTTCCCCGACGCGGTGCCCGACCCCCTGGCCGACGGACACCCCGACCGGCCGGCCGACCAGTTCCCCGGCCGCGACGACCCGCCGACCATCGAGCTCGGCCCGCCGCTGCCCGAGCCCGTGCCCAGCTACCCGTACCCGGCCCCCGGCCCGGACGAGCCGCCCGGCCCGCTCTACGTCGTCGGTGACGTCCACGGCTACCTGGAAGAACTCGTCGCCGAACTCCGCCACCAGGGCATCATCGACGCCGACGGCCACTGGTGCGCCGGCCGCTCCCGGATCTGGTTCCTCGGCGACTTCACCGACCGCGGCCCCGACGGCATCGGCGTCATCGACCTCGTCATGCAGCTCGCCGCCGAGGCCGCCGCCGCGGGCGGCTACTGCCGGGCCCTGATGGGCAATCACGAACTGCTCTTCCTCGGCGCCGCCAGGTACGGGGACGAACCCGTCCAGTCCACCGCCGGCACCGCCTCCTTCCTCGCCGCCTGGCGGCTCAACGGCGGCCAGCAGCACGACCTCGACCGGCTCCAGGCGCACCACATCAGCTGGCTCTCCCGGCTGCCCGCCATCGCCATCGAGGACGGCCACCTGCTGCTGCACTCCGACACCACCGCCTACCTGGAGTACGGCGAGTCCATCCCCGACGTCAACGACGCGGTGCACAGCCTGCTCGCCGACGAGGGCGTGGACGAGTGGTGGGACTGCTTCCGCCGCTTCACCAAGCGCTTCGCCTTCCGCGGCGACGCCGGCCCGACGGCCGTCCACGAGCTCCTCGACACCTACGGCGGCAGCCGGATCGTGCACGGCCACAGCCCGATCCCGTACCTCACCGGCGCTGTGCACGCCGACGACGGCGCCCCGCCGCACATCCCCGGGCCGTACGTGTACGCCGACGACCTCGCGGTCGCCATGGACGGCGGCGTCACCATGGAAGGGCGCCTGCTCATCGCCCGACTGCCCGTCAACTGACGTCACCCGCCGGCCCACCCGTCGCACGGGTGTTCCCGGCGCCCGGGCCGTCGCACGCGCGCGGCCCGGGGCGCGAAATTCCGGAATCGGACTGTCAGCGCGGGCGCACCCGCCCCTACCATGAGGCACACCACGAGCGGCCGCCCGTCCGGCGGCCCGCCTCCGCGCCCGATTCGGCGCCCCTGCGGGCCCACCCAGCCCGCGAGGCGGAGCGAACCGGGGTCCGCATGAACGGGGTCCCCATGACCAACCCCCCGCCGCTGCTCGCCGAGGACCGCCCGGAGTACGAGCGCCTCCTCGCCGAAGCCCTCCGCGACGGCACCGTCCGCACCGCCCTCCGCGCGCCCGGCGCACTCACCGCCGACCAGCTGCGCGCCCGCGCCCTGCGCGACGCCGACGCCATCGCCGCCGCGGCCGCCACCGAGTACGAGCACTACACCGGGCTGCGCGAGAGCCTGCGCAGCACGCCCCCGCCCGCCGAGGGCGCCGAGCCGGCCGCCCCCGGCCTGCTCTCCCAGCTGCGCTCCGCCGACGGCGGCGCCGGGCTCTTCCCGGTCCTCACCGTGCTCACCCCGATCCTGGCCTGGGCCGCGGCGCTGGTCCTGCTGCTCCTCGGGTACGCCCTGCGCGCCGCCGACCCCGGGCTCGTCCTCGCCCGCTCCCTGCTCACCGCGGGCTGGATCGCGCTCGCGGCCGGGATCGTCGCGATGACCGTCGGCCTCGTCGGGCTCGTCCTCACCGCGTTACGCGACGGCTCCGGCGCCCCCGCGGGCACCGACCCCGACCTCGCCGCCGAGCTCGCCGCCGCCCGCCGCGCCTGGCGCACCGCCCTGCGCGACCACGGCCTCCTCCCCTACCTGCACGCCGGCCTCCCGGCCGTCCCCGCCCAGCGCCCGGACTTCACCAGCCCCGGCTACACCCCGCCGGGCTACACCAGCCCGGGCCCCGACGGCCTCACCGACCCCGAGGGCCGCACCTCCCGCCCCGCCGCCTTCACCCCGCCCGACTTCAGCACCCCCGGCTACACCCCGCCGGGCTTCACCGGCCCCGACGAGGTCGGCTGACGCACCGCTGCCCCGGGCCACGCCCGGGGCAGCGCGCAGGACCCCGGAGCGGCCGCTACGGCAGGTAGCGTTCGAGCGCCGCCGCGCCCTTCTCGTCGATCTGCCGCCTGGCCCACGCGAGGCGCTCGGGCGTGACGTCCTGCCCGGACGCCATGACCAGGTCCTCGGGGTCGAAGGGCCGCTCGCCACCGCTGTACAGCTGCCGCGGGGACGCCTTGGCGTCCCGGTTCGTCTCGTCGCTCGGATCGGTCCCCTTGATCGGGCTGCCCATCGCTGCCTCCTTGGTCGGCCTTCCCCCCAGGGTGCCTCCGTTTTCCCCCGGACGCACGATGGCGGGGCGGCAAAGACCGGAACCCGTCCGAGGCCGCCGGGTGGAAAGGAAAACGGCCCGCGCTCTCCCCCCGGAGGAACGCGGGCCGGCTCTGGGGCGGCGGCGGTCAGTCCGCCATCGGCAGGTAGACCTTGTTGCCGTGGGCCTTGAACTCCTCGGACATGGCCTGCATACCGGCCAGCGCCTCGGCGTCGAACTCGGTGCCGACGGCCGTGGAGCCGTCGCCGTGCTCGTCGCGGATCTTCTGCGAGATCTTCATCGAGCAGAACTTCGGGCCGCACATCGAGCAGAAGTGCGCGGTCTTGGCCGGCTCGGCGGGGAGGGTCTCGTCGTGGAAGTCGCGCGCGGTCTCCGGGTCGAGGGCCAGGTTGAACTGGTCCTCCCAGCGGAACTCGAAGCGGGCGTCGGAGAGGGCGTCGTCCCAGGCCTGGGCGCCGGGGTGGCCCTTGGCGAGGTCGGCGGCGTGGGCGGCGATCTTGTAGGTGATCACGCCGGTCTTGACGTCGTCCCGGTTGGGCAGGCCCAGGTGCTCCTTGGGCGTCACGTAGCAGAGCATCGCGGTGCCCCACCAGGCGATCATCGCGGCGCCGATGCCGGAGGTGATGTGGTCGTAGCCGGGGGCGACGTCCGTGGTGAGGGGGCCGAGCGTGTAGAACGGCGCCTCGTCGCAGATCTCCTTCTGGAGATCCATGTTCTCCTTGATCTTGTGCATCGGGACGTGGCCCGGGCCCTCGATCATCACCTGGACGTCGCGCTCGCGGGCGATCCGGCCGAGCTCGCCGAGGGTCTGCAGCTCGGCGAACTGCGCCTCGTCGTTGGCGTCGGCGATGGAGCCGGGCCGCAGGCCGTCACCGAGCGAGAAGGTGACGTCGTAGGCGGCGAGGATGTCGCAGAGCTCCTCGAAGTTCGTGTAGAGGAAGTTCTCCTTGTGGTGCGCGAGGCACCACGCGGCCATGATCGATCCGCCGCGCGAGACGATGCCGGTCTTGCGGCGGGCGGTCAGCGGGACGTACCGCAGCAGCACGCCGGCGTGGACGGTCATGTAGTCGACGCCCTGCTCGCACTGCTCGATGATGGTGTCCCGGTAGACCTCCCAGCTCAGCTCCTCGGCCCTGCCGTCGACCTTCTCCAGGGCCTGGTACAGCGGCACGGTGCCGATCGGCACGGGGGAGTTGCGCAGGATCCACTCGCGGGTGGTGTGGATGTTGCGGCCGGTGGAGAGGTCCATGACGGTGTCGGCGCCCCAACGGGTGGCCCAGGTCATCTTCTCCACCTCCTCCTCGATCGAGGAGGTGACGGCGGAGTTGCCGATGTTGGCGTTGATCTTCACCAGGAAGTTGGTGCCGATGATCGCCGGCTCCACCTCGGGGTGGTTCACGTTCACCGGGATGACGGCCCGGCCGCGGGCCACCTCGTCGCGCACGAACTCGGGGGCCAGGCCCTCGCGCAGGGCGACGAACTCCATCTCCGGCGTGACGATCCCGCGCTTGGCGTAGGCGAGTTGGGTCACGGCGGCGCCGCCGCGGCCGCGCAGCGGGCGGCGGGGGCGGCCGGGGAAGACGGCGTCGAGGTTGCGCAGGTTCCCGCCGCGCGGCGAGGTGTGCTTGATGCCGTCGTCCTCGGGGCGGGCCTCGCGGCCGTCGTACTCCTCGACGTCACCGCGCTGGCGGATCCACGCGTCGCGCAGGGCGGGCAGGCCGCGGCGCACGTCGGGCTCGTAGGCGGGGTCGGTGTACGGGCCGGAGGTGTCGTACAGCGGAACGGTCTTGCCGTTGGTGAGCACCACCTCGCGGAACGGGACCCGCAGATCGGGGCGGGATCCCTCGCGGTGGGCCTTGCGCCAGGCCGGGGTCGGGTAGCCGGTGCGCTCGCTGCTGGGGGCGCTCTGGGCAGACTGCGGCTGTGCGTCGAACGTGGTCATCTGACCTTCACTCCCTACGCCGGCATTACCCGGTCCAGGTTCCTGCGGTCGGCGCAGCGTCCCGGCCGTCCGTCGACGGACCGTTCAGCGCCCTCTCAGCCCGGTGCTCCGAGCTCCCGCGTCCGCAGGCGGTGTTGCCTGCACATGACGCCCAACACCGTAGCGAGAGGATCGCCGCAGGTCCAGAGGGCTTCCGGTGGGCGGGCGGCGAGCGCAGACTGAAGCCCATGATCGGACTGACGGGGCGGGTCACGGGGAAGATCGGCGCGGGCCTGGTCGGGGAGGTGCTGGTGCACGTGCCCGAGCGTCAGGGGACGGAGGCGTTCCTGGCGTACCTGGCGGTGCCGGGGGATCCGCTGCCGACGGGCACGCAGGTGATCGTGGTCGAGTACCAGGCGCCGCGCACGGTGTTCGTGTCGCCGCTCTGACGGACGATCCTCCCTCGTCACGGGGCCCGTGACAGGACCGGGACGAAGTCACGACGTCACCTACTGGCGCACGCGCACGAACAGGCGCAGAATCTCCGCTGCCACCGCGTCCGCGCACTCCTGCACAACCACGCGCAGCCACGGAGCGGTGTGCCTTGAAGGGGGAGTCGGCCGATGGTTATCGGCGTCGTCGCGGGGGCCGTGGTGGCCTCCATCATCGTTGTGATCATCCTGTTCAAGCTCATGTGGCGGGTCGCCGAGCCGAACGAGGCACTGATCATCTCCGGGTCGAAGCACGGGGACGGCCTGGGCTTCCGGATCGTCACCGGGCGGGGCACCTTCGTCGTCCCGGGCATGCAGGCGGTGCGCCGCCTGTCGCTGGACCTCAACGAGGCCGAGCTGGACGTCGAGTGCGTGACGCAGCAGGGCATCCCGGTGCACGTCAAGGGTGTCGTCATCTTCAAGGTCGGCGACGACTCGGTGTCGATCGCCAACGCCGCCCGGCGTTTCCTGGACCAGCAGAAGATGATGGGCCAGCGGGTGCACAACGTGTTCGCCGGTCACCTGCGCTCCATCGTCGGCGGGCTGACGGTCGAGGACATGATCCGCGACCGCGATCGGCTGACCGGCGAGACCCGGGCCGCCTCGGGCGCCGAGATGGAGAAGCTCGGTCTGATCATCGACTCGCTGCAGATCCAGGAGATCCTGGACCCGACCGGGTACATCCGCAACCTCGCCGCCCCGCACGCCGCGGCCGTCCAGCGCGACGCCCGCATCGCGGCCGCCGCCGCCGACCGCGAGGCCACCGAGGCGGAGCAGGAGGCGTTCGCCCGCAAGGCCGAGGCCACCCGCAACAGCGAGATCCAGCAGGCCTCCTACCAGGCCGAGATGGACACCGCGAGCGCCCGCGCCCGGCAGGCCGGACCGCTCGCCGAGGCGGCCGCCCGCCAGGAGGTCGTCGTCCAGGAGACGAAGGTCGCCGAGCTGGAGGCCCAGCGCAAGGAGCAGCAGCTCCAGATCGACGTCCGCAAGCCGGCCGACGCCAAGGCGTACGAGACCCGCACCAAGGCCGACGCCGACCGCGACGCCCGGATCTCCTCGGCCCAGGCGCACGCCCGGGAGACCGAGCTGCGGGCGGCGGCCGACGCCAGCCAGGTGAAGATCGCCGCGGCGGCCGAGGCGGAGGCCACCAAGCTGCGCGGCCTGGCCGCCGCCGAGGCGACCAGGGCCACCGGTCAGGCGGAGGCCGCGGCCGTCGAGGCCCGCGGTCTGGCGGACGCCGAGGCGGCCCGGGCGCTCGGGCTGGCCAACGCCGAGGGCATCCGGGCCCGCGCCGCGGCCCTCGCCGAGAACCAGGACGCCGTCGTGGCGCAGGAGTTGGCGGAGAAGTGGCCGGAGATCGTCCGGGCCGCGGCCGAGTCCTTCGGCAACGTCGAGCACATGGTGCTGCTCAACGGCGCGGACGGCATGGGCGAGATGTTCGCGAAGGCGCTGACCATGGGCGGCACCGGCCTGGGCCTGGCCCGCCAGTTGCTGAGCACCATGAAGGAGGCCCCGGCCGACGCGCCGGCCGACGCCAAGGCGCCGGTGGTGCAGCAGGTCCGCATCGAGGAGTGACCCGGAGCGGTCCCGCGCCGCGACGGCCGAGGCCCGGCAACCCCACGACGGGGTGCCGGGCCTCGGCGTCGACGCCGGAGCGTCGTCAGAGCTTCGCCGCCTTCTTCACCAGGATGACCACGGCCGCCCCGATGCCGACCACGACCAGCAGCTTGATCAGCAGGCCCAGCAGCGCGCCGACCACGCCGAACACGAAGGTCACGACGTTCCAGGCCAGCACCAGGACCAGCACCGGCACGACGATGTTGCGCACCCAGGAGGGCAGCGACTTCCAGAGCTCAGCCATGTCCGTTCCTTCTCTCCCCTCGGGCCGGCCGCCCCTTCGGTGCCGCATCCCGCTTGCTTTCGATACGTCGATCGTACGGGGGCGCCAGTGCCGGAACGAGGCCCAACGGCCCGGAGAGAACCCCGAGATCACCCCGACCCCGGCCCCCGGGGATGACCCTGGGGAACCGCCCCGGAAGCGTCAGACCGGCCAGCGCTCGCCGCGCCACGCGGCGTCCCAGAACATCCACTCGTAGCGCGAGGTCGTCGTGAAGTGCTCGACCACCCGGCGGCGCTCGACGGGGGAGAGCTCCTCGCCGATCCGGTCCGCGAGCGCCAGCACGCGCCGCACCACCGACTGGAACGCCTCGTCGCCGTAGGTGGCGATCCACTTGGCGTAGAGCGGATCCGGCGATCCCTGGGCGAGCAGTGCCTCGCCGACCCGGGCGTAGATCCAGTAGCAGGGCAGCACCGCGCCGAGCGCCTCCGCGAAGGAGCCGCCGTAGACGGTCGCGAGCAGGTAGCTGGTGTAGGCCCGGGTGGTCGGCAGCACCGCTTCCTCGGCGGCCTGTTCGGCACTGGCCCCGAAGGCCGTCATGAACTCGGCGTGCATGCCCTGCTCCGCCGCGATCGCGCCGACCGCGTCGGCGGCGAACGCCCGCACGTCCTCCTCGCCGGGCGCCTTGGCGGCGCAGACGGCGAGCGCGCGGGCGTAGTCGCGCAGGTAGTGCGAGTCCTGCACGACGAAGTGGCGGAAGGCCTCGCGCGGCAGGGTGCCGTCGGTGAGGCCGCCGATGAAGGGGTGGGCCAGGATCTCGGCGTAGACCGGCTCGATGGCCGACCAGAGCTCTTCGGTGAGACGCATGCGTCCGACCCTAAAGCCTGCCGGTCAGTCCTCCGGGGGCGAGAAGACCACCAGGACCCGCAGCTCCTCCGTGACGTGGTGGAAGCGGTGCGGCGTCCCGGCCGGCACGTACACGACGGTGCCGCGCCCGACGGTCGCGGTCTCGCCGCCCACGGTCAGCTCGGCCCGGCCGCTGATCACCTGGTAGATCTCGTCCTGGTCGTGCGCGGTCTGCGGGTCGGTGGCGCCGGGGGAGAGCGCGTACAGCCCGGCGGACATCCGCGGTTCGCGCAGGAACCGCAGGTACGCGCCGTCGTTGGCCGCGCGTTCGGCGTCGAGTTCGTCCAGCCGGAACAGCTTCACCGGTGCCGTCTTCCCTTCTCCGTCCACCTCCGGGACCACCGGCATTCAACACCAACATGCCCGGCGGGAGCTTCCCTGCGCCCCCGGCGGCCTGCCAGGCTGGTCGCCATGAAGGGTTTCGTTCTCAAAACGCTGATCAACGCGGTGGCCATCTGGGTCGCCGCCTGGATCGTCACCGGCATCCAACTCACCGACGCCAACACCGACTGGCAGCACAAGGCGATCACCGTAGTGGCCGTCGCGCTGGTCTTCGGCGTGGTCAACTGGCTGGTCAAGCCGGTCGTCAAGCTGTTCTCGTTCCCGCTGTTCATCCTGACCCTGGGCCTGATCACCTTCGTGATCAACGCCCTGATGCTACTGCTGACCTCGTGGGCGTCGGGGCGGCTCAGCCTCGACTTCCACGTCACCGGCTTCGTGCCGGCGCTGCTGGGCTCGCTGATCATCAGCCTGGTCTCGTGGGGCCTGCACCTGGCCCTGGACGACGACTGAGCGCGGCGGCCGCCGCGTCGTGGGAAGGGCCCGTACCCGGGTGGTTCACCGGGGACGGGCCCTCCCCCTTCTCCGGCCGCCCCGGGCCGCCGCGCCCCGATCGGAGGCACCCCGGCGGGTCGGCGTTTCGTCCCGGCCCGGCTGCGGCAGACTCCCGCACAACGCTCGCGCCCCGGAGGTGGCCATGGGTCCCGACAACCGCACCCCGCCACCCCGCCCGGTCGTCAAGCGCACCGCCCGGGCGATCCTGCTGGAGCTGGACCCGGCGGACCCGCACGGCCCGGCCAGCCTCGTCGTGATCCGCCGGGTCCGCCCCGGCTCCCCGCACCCGTACTGGATCACTCCCGGCGGCGGGGTGGAGCGCGGCGACCGGACGGTGGTCGAGGCGCTGCACCGCGAGGTGGACGAGGAGCTCGGCGGCAAGGTCGTCGACGTCGTGCCCGCGTTCGTCGACACCATCAGCCACACGCACCACGACGACGGCACGCTGCTCCACCCCCACGGGGTCAAGGTGCAGCACTTCTTCGTGTGCCGGCTCGCCTCGATGGACCTCAGCCGCCGGCACGGGCCCGAGGTGGACGACCCGAACGGCGAGTACGAGGTGGTCCGGCTGCCGTTCACGCGCGAGGGCGTCACGTCGGTCAACGTCGTCCCGCCCCGGCTGCGGGCCTACCTGGCGGCCAACATCGAGGGCATCCGCGCCCTGCTCGCCCCCGACCTCGGCTGAGCCCGGCCGGCGGCGCCTCAGCCCGCGGCCAGGTCCCCCACCAGGTCGTGCCGGATCCGCTCCACCGGCACCCCGGCGCGCACCAGCGCCCCGACGCTCCGGCGGACCATCGCGGCGGGCCCGCTGAGCACCGCTTCCCGGCCCGCCCACGGTCCGAACCGGCCCACCACCTCGGGGAGTTCACCGGCCAGCGCGCCCCCGGCGGGGCCGGTGCCGGAGACCACCGGGCGCACGGTGAGCCACGGGCACCGCCCGGCCAGTTCGCGCAGCCCGTCCAGGTCGTACAACTCGGCGGGCCTGCGGGCCCCGTAGAACACGTCGACGCGGCGGCCGGGACCGCCGTGCTCGGCGACCTCCTCGACCATCGCCCGGATCGGCGCGATGCCGGTGCCGCCGCCGAGGCAGAGCAGGTCGGTGCCGCAGCCGTGGTCGACGGTCATCGCCCCGGCCGCCGGGCCGAGCCGCAGGACGTCCCCCGGCGCCGCGCGGTGGACGAGCGCGTTGCTCACCCAGCCCGCCTGGACGGCCTTGACGTGGAAGGTCAGCAGCCCGTCCGGCCGCGGCGCCGAGGCGAACGAGTAGTGCCGCCACACCCGCGGCCACCAGGGCGTCTCCAGGCTCGTGTACTGCCCGGCGCGGAACGGGTAGGCCTGGTCCGGGCGGACGGTGATCACCGCGACGTCCCGGGTGCGGCGCTCGTGCCGCACCACCTCGCCGTGCCACCACGGCGGCGAGGTGCGGGCGGCCTCCTCCGCGGCCTCGATCATGATCGACGAGACCAGGCGGTAGACCCGGCGCCAGGCCAGCTCGGTCGCGGCGTCCCAGCGGCTGCCCGCGTACCTGGCCAGGGCCTGCACCAGGCACTCCCCGACCGGGCCGTAGTGGCCGGTCAGCGTGCCGTAGCGGCGGTGGCCGCGGCCGAGCGCGCTCAGGTGGGCGCGCAGGGCCGCCGGGTCGTCGGCACCGCGGGCGGCGGCCAGCAGGGCGCGGAAGAGGCGGTCGCGCTGGACGTCCATGGCGGCCGGGAAGAGGGCGCGGACCTCGGGGTGGTGCAGGAAGATCAGCGCGTAGAAGTGCGCGGTGGCCCGGTCGGCGACCGGCTCGACGACCGCCAGACTGGCCCGGATCAGCTCGATGTCCCGTGCGGTGGGCGGAAGTTCGGCGGCCGAGCAGGTGCCGCCGGCGAGCGCGGCGGGCGCCGGACCACCCTCGGCGAGGGCCTGCACGGCCCAGGCCTGGCTCCAACTGTCGCCGGGTCCGGCCCAGTTGAGGCCGGGAGCGTCGGCGAACAGCGGCCGGAACGGCGGGGCGGCGGGCGGGGCCGCGGGCGGCGCGGCGAGCGGGGCCGCAGGCTCGGGGCTCGCCGGCCGCACGGGCCCGGTGACCAGGTCCGGCAGCACCGGCAGGACGGCCGTCGGCGCCTCCACGGGCGGGAGGTCCGGCGGGTCGAGCGGCATCGGGGGAGGCACGGGGGCCTGCGCCCGTCCGGGGGCCGGGTGGTCCGGGGGGAGTTCCGGCAGGCCCGGGACGGAGGAGACCCCCGCCGAGCCGTGCCCGGTGCGGACCAGAAGTGTTCTGCGGGGCTTCACCGCAACGTTTCGAGTACCCAAGAGAATCGTTTCGCCTCCGGCCGGCCTACGCCACCACCTGGCTTGTCCCTGTTGACGCCTAGGCAGCGTGGCACGCCCGAAGTGCTCATCCGACAAATCACGCGAAGCCCGGACGCCCGGCCCGGGAACGCGCTAGTGTCACTCATTCCACGGTCGCCCTGAGTGGCTCCCCCGTCTATTCAGGGCGACCGCGGTTCGAGAAGGGCCCGGTCAGAGCTGCCGCAGCAACATCCCGGGCCGCTCCACGCAGTCCGCGACGAACCGCAGGAACCCGCCCGCCGTGCCGCCGTCGCAGACCCGGTGGTCGAAGGTGAAGGACAGCTGCGTCACCTCGCGCACCGCCAACTGCCCATCGTGCACCCACGGTTTGGCGACGATCCGGCCGACGCCGAGCATCGCCGCCTCGGGGTGGTTGAGGATCGGGGTGGAGCCGTCCACGCCGAACACGCCGTAGTTGTTCAGCGTGAAGGTGCCACCGGTCAGTTCGGCCGGGGTCAGCGAGCCGCTCCGGGCCGACTCGGTCAACCGGGCGAGCTCCTCGCCGAGTTGCTCGGTGCTCCGCGCGTGTGCGTCCCGCACCACCGGGACGACGAGCCCGCGCTCGGCCTGCGCGGCGAAGCCCAGGTGCACCACCGAGTGCCGGATGATGCCCGAACCGTCCTCCGTCACACTGGAGTTGAGCTCGGGGAAGCGCGCCAGCGCGACCGTGCAGATCCGGGCGAGCAGCGCCAGCACGCTCACCTTAGGACCGGGCGTGGCGTTCAACTGCCGTCGCAGCGCCATCAGTTCGGTGGCGTCAGCGTCCACCCAGCAGGTCGCGGCGGGGATCTCCCGGTGGCTGCGGCTGAGCTTCTCCGCCACCGCCTTGCGCAGCCCGCGCAGCGGGACGACACCCTCGGCCGCGGCGGAGGCGACCGCGGCGGGAGCGGCGACCGGAGCGGCGACCTTGGCCGCGACCGCCCGCTCGACGTCCGACCGCATGATCAGCCCGTCCGGCCCGCTGCCCGCGACCGCCGCGAGGTCGACCCCCTGCTCCCGGGCCAGCCGCCGCACCAGCGGCGAGATCACCGGCACCACGGCGGGCGCCGCGGCGACCGCCACAGGGGCAACGGGGACGGGAACGGGAGCCGGAGCCGGAGCCGAGGAAGCCCCCACCCGGCGACGCCGTGCGCCCCGGGACTCCGCCACCCCGTACCCGACCAGCGGGCGCTCCACCTCGGCGGACGGCGCGGCGACGGGAGCGTCCGCCGGCCCGCCCGCGGCGGCCACCGCGACGGTGACCAGCGGCGCGCCCACGGCGATCTCCTCGCCCGGCTCGCCGTACCGCGCGGTGACCACCCCGCCGTACGGGCAGGGCACCTCCACCACGGCCTTGGCGGTCTCCACCTCCACCACCGGCTGGTCGACGGCGATCACCTCGCCGACCTCGACCATCCAGCGCACCACCTCCGCCCCGGTCAGTCCCTCACCGAGATCGGGCAGGGTGAACTCGCGCACGACGGGCATCATCCTCAGTCCTCCCACTGCAGCCGGGCGACCGCGTCCAGGATCCGGTCCACCCCGGGGAGGTGGTGGTGCTCCAGCATCGGCGGCGGGTACGGGATGTCGAAGCCGGTCACCCGCAGCACCGGCGCGGCCAGGTGGTGGAAGCAGCGCTCGGTGACCCGGGCGGCGATCTCCGCGCCGGTGCCGCCGAAGCCGCTCGCCTCGTGCACCACGACGGCCCGGCCGACCGAGCGCACCACGCGGGCGACCGTCTCGTCGTCGAACGGCACCAGGGTGCGCAGGTCCAGCACCGCGAGGTCCCAGCCCTCGGCCTTCGCCGCCTCGGCCGCCTCCAGGCAGACCGGCAGCGAGGGCCCGTACGTGATCAGGACGGCCGAGGTGCCGGTGCGCCGCAGCACGGCCCGGCCGATCGGCTCCACCGGCGCGGTCGGGTCGAACCCGTCCTTGCCCCAGTAGAGCCGCTTGGGCTCCAGGAACACGACCGGGTCGTCCGAGGCGATCGAGGCGCGCAGCAGCCCGTAGGCGTCGGCCACCGTCCCGGGCGTGACGACGTGCAGGCCGGGCGTGCTGGTGTAGTACGCCTCGGAGGCGTCGCTGTGGTGCTCGACCCCGCCGATGCCGCCGCCGTACGGGATGCGGACGGTGATCGGCAGCGGGAGCCTGCCCGCCGTGCGGTTGCGCATCTTCGCGACGTGCGAGAACAGCTGCTCCAGCGCCGGGTAGGCGAAGGCGTCGAACTGCATCTCGACGACCGGGCGCAGCCCGTACATCGCCATGCCGATGGCGGTGCCGAGGATGCCGGCCTCGGCCAGCGGGGTGTCCAGGCAGCGGTCCGGGCCGAACTCGGCGGTCAGCCCGTCGGTGATCCGGAAGACGCCGCCGAGCGCGCCGACGTCCTCGCCGAGCACGTGCACCGCCGGGTCGTCGCGTATGGCGTCCCGCAGCGCGGTGTTGAGCGCCTGCGCCATGGAGGCGGTGCGCGGGCCAGAGGTGCGCTGCGCAGCAGCTCGGCCAAGGGTGGGGGCGGGCGACGGGTGGGCGGAGTTCATCAGTGCTGCACCTCGGCCTCGGCGGCCAGCTCGGCGGACAACTGGGCGGCCTGCTCGCGCAGTTGCGGGGTCGGCTCGGCGTAGACGTGGGCGAACAGCGCCATCGGGTCCAGCTCGGCGTCGGCGTGGAACTCGGCCCGCATCCGGGCCGCCAGCTCCTCCGCCTCGTCGGCCGCCCGCCGGACCAGCTCGTCGTCCAGGATCCCGAGCTCGCGCATGGCGCGGTCCAACAGCAGGATCGGGTCGTGCTCGCGCCAGGCCGCCACCTCGTCGTCGGTGCGGTAGCGGGTGGCGTCGTCCGCGTTGGTGTGCGCGTCGATCCGGTAGGTCAGCGCCTCGACGAGGGTCGGGCCGCCGCCGGTGCGGGCCCGCTCGACGGCCTCGGCCAGCACGCCGTGCACGGCGGGCGCGTCGTTGCCGTCCACCAGGCGGCCCGGCATGCCGTAGCCGACGGCCTTGTGCGCCAGGCTGGGCGCGGCGGACTGCGCGGTGAGCGGGACGGAGATCGCGTAGCCATTGTTCTGCACCAGGAAGACCACGGGGGCGCGCAGCACGGCGGCGAAGTTCAGCGCCTCGTGGAAGTCGCCCTCGCTGGTGCCGCCGTCGCCGAGCATGGCGAGCGCGACCACCGGCTCGCCGCGCAGCCGGGCGGCGTGCGCCAGGCCGACGGCGTGCGGGGCCTGGGTGGCGAGCGGGGTGCAGAGCGGGGCGGTGCGGGTGGCGCGCGGGTCGTACCCGGTGTGGGCGTTGCCGCGCAGGAGGGTCAGCGCCTCCAGCGGGTCGACGCCGCGGGAGACCACGGCGAGGGTGTCGCGGTAGCTGGGGAACAGCCAGTCCTGCTCGCCGAGCGCCAGCGCGGCGGCGATCTGGCAGGCCTCCTGGCCGGCCGACGCCGGGTAGACCGCGAGCCGGCCCTGCTTGGTCAGGGTGGTGGCCTGCTGGTTGTAGCGGCGGCCGATCACGAGCCGGCGGTAGAGCTCGCGCAGCAGGGCGGGGTCCTGCTTCTCCAGCGCCGGCGTGCCGAGCACGCGGACGGGGGAGGCGTCCGGCAGCAACGGGGCCGGGTCGGTGCGGGGGGCGGTGGCCCCGGGCATCCAGCCGGGCACCGCCGTGGAGTGTCTGTGGTCGAGAACGGTCATCTCGGGCACCTCCGGGGGTGGTGGGGGCTCCCTACCGATTGTTCGGTCGTCTGTTCATCTTGACCAGAAGCGTGACAAGGTGGTGGACATTCGGCCTGAGCGGAGGTCGACTGGTGGCAGTGCGTCCAATCGGTGAGGGTGGGGGGTCATGTCGGCTGAACAGATGTCCAGACTCGACCGTGTCGACCGGTCGATCCTGCGGCTGCTGCAGCAGGACGGTCGCGCCTCGATCCGCTCGGTCGCCGAGCGGGTGCACGTGTCCCGGGCGAACGCCTACGCCCGGATCTCCAGGATGGTCGAGGACGGCGTCATCCGCGGCTTCACGGCCAGGGTCGACCACGAACGGGCCGGTCAGGGCGCGTCCGCGTACATCACGCTGAAGATCGTCCAGAACTCCTGGCGCACGGTGCGGGAGCAGCTGCTGGAGCTGCCGGGCGTCGCGCACATCGCCCTCGTCGGCGGCGACTTCGACGTCCTCCTGCTGGTGCACACCGCCGACAACCACGCCCTGCGGGAGCTCGTGCTCAACCGCATCCAGTCCATCCCACAGGTGCTCGGTACACGAACGATGCTGGTGTTCGAGGAGACCGACCAGGTTCCGCCGGACTAGGGCGTGCCCCGGCGTCGTGGCACCCGGCCCGACCCGACAGACACGCCCCAGTGGGCTACCGCGCGCGGAGCCCGTCGAAGGCCAGGTGGACGACGGCGTCGGCCACGCCGTCCGCGGCCTTGAGGCCGGGGCGGTACCACTCGACGATCGAGTTGATCATGCCGAACAGCAGCCGGGTGGCCAGCCGCGGCTCGACGTCCGCGCGCAGCGAGCCGTCCGCGACGGCCGCCCGCAGCAGCTCGGCGACCTGGTGGTCGAACTCCCGGCGGCGCTCCAGCGCCCACTGCTCGGTGGCCGTGTTGCCGCGCACCCGCAGCAGCAGGGTGACGTACGGCAGCTCCGCCAGCAGCACCTCGGCCGTGCGCCGCACCACGTGCTCCAGCCGCACCACGGCCGGACCCGTGACCGCGGCCGGCTCGGCCAGGATCCCGAACAGCCCGTCCAGCGCCCGGCCGACCGCGAGCCGCAGCAGCTCCTCCTTGCCGCGGACGTGGTGGTAGATCGAGGACTTGGAGATCCCCGCGGCCCGCGAGAGGTCCTCCATCGAGGTGCCGTCGTACCCGCGCTCGTTGAACACGTCGACGGTCACGGCGAGCAGCGACTCGACGGTGTAGGCGGGACGCGTGGTGTGATCGGCCATCCCCCGAGTATCCCCGGCCCCACCCGGCCCCACGCGATCGGGTCTCCGCCCGGCCGCGGCCGCCTCGTTGGTCCGCACCAGGAGGATGGGCACAGGCCCCTAGCGCCTGGCGCCCACCTCCCGCCTGCCTGGCGGCGCCGGGGCACGCGCCTCACCGCGTTGTCGTCGGTCGCCCGATGTCCCCCAGCCTGGCGGCCGGGAGGTGCCCCCACCGCATCGCCTCCCTCCTCCGCCTTGCAATCCACGCACCCCAACGCCGCCAGGCGCCCTTCGGGCACGACGGGAGGTGGGCGCCAGGCCCTAGAATCTCCGGACGATCGTCCACGGCCAGCAGGGTGGGTCCAGTCCGATGACCGCAATACCGGCAGTCGAGTCCGACGTGCCAGAACAGCGCAACGACGAACCGGCCGCACCCGCCGCCGGCTGGCAGGGACGCGCCCGCGCCCTGGCCGTCCGCTTCGGGCCCGCCGTGTGGTGCTACGCGGTGCTCAAGCTGATCGGCTTCACCGTCTTCATGAAGCTGCTGTCGTTCTCCGGGGAGTACGCCAAGAAGCACCCCCGCTTCGGCGGCGGTGCCAACCCCTGGGACGTCCTCGCCAGCTGGGACGGCTGGTGGTACCAGCAGGTGGCGCAGTTCGGCTACCACCCGGCGCTGGTGCCGGTCCCCGGCGGCCAGGTCGGCTTCAGCATCGAGCAGAACTCGGCCGCGTTCTTCCCGCTCTACCCGGGCCTGATGCGGCTGACCTCGGACGTCACCGGCCTCGGCCTGTACGGCGCCGGGATGCTGGTGTCGGTGCTCGCCTCGCTGTTCGCCGCCGCCGGCATCTACGCCGTGGTGGACCGGCTGGCCGGCCCCCGCGCGGGCGTGATCGCGGCGGGCATCTGGGCCGTCGCCCCCGGCTCCGGCGCCGAGTGGGCGCTCTACTCGGACTCGACGTTCGTCGCCCTGGCCGCCTGGGCCTGCTACTGCGTGATGACCAGGCAGTGGGTCGCGGCCGGCGTGATCACCCTGTTCGCCGGCCTCAACCGCCCGACCGCGGCCGCCCTGATCGGCGCCGTCGGCCTGGCCGCGCTGGTCGAGCTGTGGCGGCGGGAGAGCGGTGTGCTGCGCCCGCTCGCCGCGATGCTGCTCGCCCCGCTCGGCCTGCTCGGCTACGTCGGCTGGGTGGGGTGGCGGACCGGCGAGTGGGGCGGTTACTTCCGCCTCCAGCACGACGCCTGGCTGCACTACTTCGACTGGGGCCAGGGCACCTTCCACGCGATCCGCGGCGTGATGCTCGGCCGCAACGACTACCCGTTCGCCTTCGCCCTGCCTGACCTCTTCGCGACCCTGATCGTGCTGACCCTGCCGGCCCTGATCGTGCTGCTGGTCCGGCTGCGCCCGCCGCTGGTGCTCACCGCCTACACCCTCGCCACGATCGTCTCGGTGCTCGGCAGCCTGGGCATCTTCGGGAACGTCTCGCGCTACCTGCTGCCCGCGTTCCCGCTGTTCATCGCGCTCGCCATCGGCATGCGCAAGCTGAGCTGGCCGGTGCTGGCGACGGTGCTGGGCACCGCGGCGGCGGCGTCCGGCTGGTACGCCGGGTACGTCATCTTCGAGCTCGGCGTGCCGTAGACCGCCCGTCCTCCCCGCTTCCGGGGGCGCGTCCGCCACGGACGCGCCCCCGTTCTCTTCTCCGGAACCAAATCCCTTCCCCCTCTTGAGCCGACCGATCGTTCGGTTACTCTGTGACGTGTCCCGTCTTCCTCCCCGAGGCTCTCTGAGGAGCGAACAGATGTCCGCGGTCACCCACCCCCTCGTCAGCGAGCTGGTCGCGCGCCACCAGGCCACCCTGGACGCCGCGCTCGACGCCGCCGCCAAGCGCGACTACTGGTCGCCCTACCCCGAGTTCCCGAAGGCGTACGGCGAGAGCGGCCCCGCGGACGGCAAGGCGGCGTTCGACGCGCTGCTCGGCGCCCCGTTCGCCCTCGACGGCCACCCCACCGACGGCGACCTGGTGGGCGGCGAGACCTCCCCGTACGGCGTGGAGCTGGGCATCACCTACCCGCACGCCGGGCCGGACGCGCTGATCGCCGCGCTGAGCGCCGCCCGCCCCGCCTGGGCCGCCGCGAGCCCGCTGGAGCGCGCCGCCGTCTGCATGGAGATCCTGCAGCGGATCAACGCCCGCTCGCACGAGTTCGCCCAGGCCGTCATGCACACCACCGGCCAGGCCTACGGCATGGCCTTCCAGGCCGGCGGCCCGCACGCCCAGGACCGCGGCCTGGAGGCCGTCGCCTACGCGTACGCCGAGCAGACCCGGCTGCCCCGGCAGGCCGGCTGGACCAAGCCCCAGGGCAAGCGCGACCCGCTGGTGATGAGCAAGGAGTTCACCGTCGTCCCGCGCGGCCTCGCGCTGCTGATCGGCTGCAACACCTTCCCCACCTGGAACGGCTACCCCGGCCTGTTCGCCTCGCTGGCCACCGGCAACCCGGTGCTCGTCAAGCCGCACCCGCGGGCCGTCCTGCCGCTCGCGCTGACCGTCGCGATCGCCCGCGAGGTGCTCGCCGAGGCCGGCTACGACGCGAACCTGGTCTGCCTGGCCGCCGAGCACGAGGGCGGCACCGTCGCCAAGGACCTCGCCGTCCGCCCCGAGATCCGGATGATCGACTACACCGGCTCCACCGCCTTCGGCGACTGGCTGGAGGAGCACGCCAGGCAGGCCCTGGTCTACACCGAGAAGGCCGGCGTCAACGCCGTCGTCATCGACTCCACCGACGACTACAAGGGCATGCTCGGCAACCTGGCCTTCGCGCTCTCGCTCTACAGCGGCCAGATGTGCACCACCCCGCAGAACCTGCTGATCCCGCGCGGCGGCATCGGCACCGACCAGGGCGACAAGTCCTTCGACCAGGTCGTCGCCGACCTCGCCGGCGCGATCGAGGGCCTGCTGTCCGACGACGCCCGCGCCGCCGCCGTCCTCGGCGCCGTCGTCAACCCCGGCGTGCTCCAGCGCTCGGCCGCCGCGGCCGGCGGCGAGTACGGCGAACTCGTCCTCGCCCCGCGCGCGGTCGTCTGCGCCGAGTTCCCCGGCGCGACCGTGCGCACCCCCGCCCTGGTCAAGCTCGACGCCGACAAGCCGGACGACCGCGCGGTCTTCCGCAGCGAGTGCTTCGGCCCGGTCTCCTTCGCCGTCGCCGTCGAGTCCACCGCCGCCGCGGTCGAGCTGCTGCGCACCACCGTCCGCGAGAAGGGCGCGATGACGGCCACCGGCTACACCACCTCCCCCGAGGTCGAGGCCCTGCTGGTGGAGGCCGTGCTGGACGCCGGCGTCTCGCTCTCGCTCAACCTGACCGGCGGCGTCTTCCCCAACCAGACCGCCGCCTTCTCCGACCTGCACGGCACCGGCGCCAACCCGGCCGCCAACGCCGCCTACTGCGACGGCGCGTTCGTCGCCAACCGGTTCCGCACGGTGGAGATCCGCCGGCAGGGCTGAGCCTTCCGGCACGTCACCGGGCCCCGGCGGTCACCGACCGCCGGGGCCCGGCGGTTCACACCCCGCGCCCGGGCCGGGGGATGATGGAGGCTGGAGGGACGCCGAACGACGCGTCCAACCGCCCTCCGACCACCGGGAGCTGACACATGACCGCGAAGCAGACCGTCACCGACGTCCTGATCGTCGGCGCCGGACCGACCGGCCTGCTGCTGGCCGGCGACCTCGCCGCCGCCGGCCTCGCCGTCACCCTCCTGGAGAAGCGCGGCGCCGAGTCCAACCTCACCCGGGCCTTCGCCGTGCACGCCCGCACGCTCGAAATGCTCGACGCCCGCGGCCTCGCCGACGACCTCATCGCCACCGGCCGGCCGCTCACCTCGCTGAAGATGTTCAACCGCTTCGGCGTCGAGCTCGGCAACCTGCCGACCCGCTTCCCGTTCGTCCTGATCACCCCGCAGTACAACGTCGAACGGCTGCTGCACGAGCGCGCGGTCGGGGCCGGCGCGACGATCGTGCGCGGCAGCGAGGTCACCGGCCTGCGGCAGGACGCCGAGGGCGTCACGCTGGAGACCGCCGACGGCACCACCCACCGCGCCCGCTACGCGGTCGGCACCGACGGCGTCCGCTCCACCGTCCGCGAGCTGCTCGGCGTCCCGTACCCCGGCGAGTCCGTGGTCGACTCCGTCCTGCTCGCCGACGTCCGGCTGGAGCGCGAGCCCGAGAACACCATCACCGTCGGCGCCGGCAGCGCGGGCTTCGCCTTCCTCGCCCCCTTCGGCGACGGCTACCACCGCGTCATCGCCTGGGACCGCACCGAGCGCGTCCCGGACGGCACCACCCCCTCGCTGGAGCGGATCGCCGCCATCACCGAGGCCGCCATCGGCGAGGACTTCGGCATGCACGAGGCCCGCTGGGCCTCCACCTTCCACAGCGACGAGCGCCAGGTGCCCAACTACCGCTCCGGCCGGGTCTTCCTGGCCGGCGACGCCGCGCACTGCCACTCGCCGGCCGGCGGCCAGGGCATGAACACCGGCCTCCAGGACGCCGCCAACCTCTCCTGGAAGCTCGCCGCCGTGCTGCGCGGCCACGCCACCGACGCGCTGCTCGACAGCTACCAGACCGAGCGCCACCCGGTCGGGAAGATGGTCCTGCGCACCTCCGGCGCCCTGATCCGGCTCGCCCTCGCCGAGTCCGCGCCCACCCGCGCCCTGCGCGGCGCGCTCACCGCGCTCGGCGGCCACCTCGACCCGGTCACCGAGCGCGGCGCCCGGCTGGTCTCCGGGATCGACATCGCCTACCCCGCCCCGAAGGACGCCCACCCGCTGGTCGGCAAGCGCGTCCCCGACCTGCGGCTGACCGCGATCGAGAAGCCCCGCGACGACGAGCCCGCCGCACCCGAGCGGCTCTACGAGGCGCTGCGCGCCGGGAAGTTCGTCCTGGTCAGCAACGACGTCCAGAGCGCCGCCGCCCCCTGGGCCGGCCGGCTCGTCACCACCGCCCCCGCCGACCCGCACGGCAAGCTGCGCGACACCGTCCTGCTGATCCGCCCCGACGGCTACGCCGCCTGGGCCGCCGTCGACCCGGGCCACCGCGACGTCACCGAGGCCCTCACCGCCCACCTCGGCGCCCCGACGACGAACTGAGGACCCTTCGTTCTCCCGCGCCCCGTGCAGGGCGCGGGAGAACGCCGCGCTAGCCCTTCGCCTTCACGTAGTGCCGGGCCGCCTTCGCCCGGTTCCCGCACACGGCCATCCGGCACCACCGCCGCCGCCCGTTCTGCGACGCGTCGAAGAAGTGCAGGATGCAGGCGTCGTGCGCACACTGCCGCACCCGGTGCGCCCCCTGCGCGACCAGCCCGAGGAAGTCGTCCACCGCGAGCCAGGCCGCCAGCCACTGCGGCTCGTCGACCTCGATCCGGTCCTCCGCGCCGCCCGCGCCGGCCGTCCGCCGGATCCGTCCGTGGGCGAGCACCTCGTCCAGCCCGGCCCGCGCGGCCCCGCCCAACTCCCCGTTCTCACCGAGCGACCGCACCGCGGCCCCGAGCACCTCACGGGCCCTGAGCACCGCGGCCAGCCCGGCGGCGTCGGCCTCGCAGCGCTCGCCCAGCCCGGCGGAGGAGAGCCAGATCCCGTACCCGTCGGGCTCGCCGAGCAGGTCGTTGAGGGGGGTGCCGGCCCAGCGCGTGTTGAGCAGGTCGAGCGCCAGCGGCTCGCCGATCAGCGGGCGGGGGTCCCTCGGGTCCGCCTTCACGTCAGTCATCGTTCTCCCTCGGCTCCACGCGATTCTACGGCCGTCCCGGAAGCCCCAACTGGTGTGGACCACCGCCGAATTTCCGATCATTCACTGTATGAAACACCTGCCGTTCCGCCGTTCCACACTTGACTGTTTTTTAGCAACGAATTGCCTGACCATGAGCCAATCCCCGGAGTTGTTCTGTCATGTTCTAGCCAGCGTTCTACCCCAGAGCGTCAAGTGCCCCTTGCCGGACCCCACATCCGGCCAGAGGAGGATCCGTTGCGCCCCCGCACCCTCGCCCTCGCGGCCGCCATAGCCGTGCTGCCGCTGACCGCCGTCTCGCTCGGCGTCACGACCGCGCAGGCCGCGTCCACCCCCCACGCCGCTCCCCGCATCGAGCTGCCGAACACCGTGAACCCCGCGGTGGCCCACTCGGAGAAGAAGGGCGACGTGCCCGCCGAGCAGCAGATCTCGGTCGCCGTCAGCCTGAAGCTCCGCAACGCCGACGAGCTGGAGCGCTTCCTCGCGGCGGTCACCACCCCGGGCACCCCGGAGTACGGCCACTACCTGACGCCGGAGCAGTTCAACCAGCGGTTCGGCCCGACCCAGGCCGCCGTCGACCAGGTCAAGGCCTACCTCGCCGGCCAGGGCCTGACGGTCACCGAGGTGAGCGCCAACCGCCAGGTCGTCAGCGCCCGCGGTACCAACGACCAGGTCTCGCAGGCCTTCGGCACCCACGAGAGCTCCTACGTCGACCCGCAGCTGCAGCGCGCGTTCTACGCGAACGACGCGGCCGCCTCCGTCCCGGCCGACCTCGCCGACGTCGTCCAGGGCGTGCACGGCCTGGACAACCACGCGGTCCGCAAGAACCGCCTGGCGACCCCGCACGCCGTCACCCCGAACGCGGCCTCGGCCACCCCGAACGGCGTGGGCCCGGCCCAGTACGACGGCGCCTACAACCTGGACAAGACCGGCGCCGACGGCACCGGCGTCACCGTCGCCCTCTGGGAGTTCGACGGCTACACGTCCTCGGACCTGACCACCTACGACAGCCAGTACGGCCTCTCCGGCCCGGCCGTCTCCACGGTCTCGGTCGACGGTGCCAACTACGACTCCGCCCCCGGCCAGGGCCAGGGCGAGGTCGAGCTGGACAGCGAGATCGTCCGCGGTGCCGCCCCCAAGGCGACCCAGCTGATCTACGAGGCCCCGAACTCGGACCAGGGCGAGATCGACATGGCCAACAAGATCGTGGCCGACAACAAGGCCTCGGTCATCTCGATCTCCTGGGGCTCCTGCGAGCCGGACACCACGGCCGCCTCGATGACCGCCGTCGACAACGCCTTCAAGCAGGCCGCCGCGCAGGGCATCTCGATCTTCTCCGCCTCCGGCGACGACGGCTCGCGCGACTGCACCCGCTCGACCAGCGGCTCGACCGTCAAGGCCGTCGACTTCCCGGCCTCCAGCCCGCACCAGACCGGTGTCGGCGGCACCAACCTCAAGGTCTCCGGCAACGCCTACTCCTCGGAGAGCGCCTGGAGCACCGCCGGCGGCGGCGTGTCCACCGTCTTCAGCAAGCCGACCTGGCAGACCGGCACCGGCGTCAACGGCACCATGCGCACCGTCCCGGACGTCGCCTCCAACGCCGACCCGGCGAGCGGCTTCGCGATCTACACCGCCGGCGCCTGGCAGGTCTACGGCGGCACCAGCGCGGCCGCCCCGCTGTGGTCCGGCTACGCCGCCCAGTTCAACCAGAAGGCCAAGGCGGCCGGGCAGTCCGCCCTCGGTGAGGCCAGCCCGCGCCTGTACGCCGTCGCCAACAGCAGCAGCTACGGCAGCACGTTCCACGACGTGAAGACCGGCTCGAACCAGGACTTCCCGGCCAAGACCGGCTACGACCAGGTCACCGGCTGGGGCTCCCCGGTCGCGGACGCCCTGACCACCGCCCTGCTCGGCGGCGGCGGCACCCCGACCCCGCCCCCGACCGGCGGCTGCACCGCGGCCCAGCTGATCGGCAACGGCGGCTTCGAGTCCGGCACCGCGGCCCCGTGGACGACGTCGAGCGGCGTGGTCGACAACAGCAGCTCGCAGCCGGCCCACGGCGGCAGCTGGAAGGCCTGGCTGGACGGCTACGGCAGCTCGCACACCGACACCCTGTCGCAGACCGTCTCGATCCCGGCCGGCTGCACGTCCGCGTCGCTGACGTTCTGGCTGCACATCGACACCGCCGAGAGCGGCAGCACCGCGTACGACACGCTGACCCTGCAGGCCAACTCGACCACGCTGAAGACCTGGTCCAACGTGGACGCGGCCGCCGGCTACGTGCAGCGCACCGTCGACCTGACCTCCTTCGCCGGCCAGACCGTGACTCTCAAGTTCACCGGCACCGAGGACGGCTCGAACCAGACCAGCTTCGTGATCGACGACGTCGCCCTGAACGTCGGCTGATCACCTTCTGGTAACCGAGACCCCGCCGGGGCGGCGCCGTCAGGGCCCGCCCCGGCGGTGTGTTATACGTCACCACCTGGGACGATGCGTGTTTCCGCAATGTTTCAAGATCGCTAACCCTGCGGTTCACCTCCCGTGACCACTGTCATACGCACGACGGATGACGTAGCCTCTCGACCGTGCATAGGGTTCCCCAAAGCTCGGTGAAGCCGCTGGCGGCGCGCCCCGGCGCCGACCCGGTCCCGCCGAACTCACCTGGTGGGGAGGGTTACCGCATGGCCGCACAGCAGCCCCAGGACGCCGCGCGACTCCGGCTGGTCGAAGAGCGCCCGGAGCGCACCGGCCCGCCCGTACTCGCGCCCGCGCCGGTACCGGCGGCCCTGCCGCCCGCCGGATCGCCGGCCGCCGGCCGGCCCGCCACCGCGGGCGGCTTCGCGGACACCCTGCACCTGGCGATCGAGGCCAGCGGCCTCAGCCTGGACCGGATCCGGGCGGCGCTCACCCAACGCGGCGTCAGGGTCAGCGTCACGACGCTGAGTTACTGGCGGCGCGGCCGCAGCCAGCCCGAGCGGGCCAGCTCGCTGCGCGCCGTCCACCTGCTGGAGGAACTGCTCGGCCTGCCGCACAGCTCGCTGTCCTCGCTGCTCGGCCCGCCGCGCCCGCGCGGCCGCTGGGCCGCCGCCGCCAACACCTGCCACCTCGGGCTGGAGGACGTCTGGCCCGGCGAGCAGGAGATCGCCGACATCTTCGCCGAGCTGGACGCCCCGCCGGCCGGCGAGCTGGAGCGGCTGAGCATCCACGACTCGTACTACGTCGACGCCCATCGCCGCGGCAACCTGCTGCGGATGCGCCAGGTCGTCCGCGCCACCGTCGCCGGCGTCGGCCGCTGCCTGGTCGTGCACAAGGCCGACGAGGAGGCCACCGGCTGCCCCGAGATCACCTCGGTCCGGCACGGCCGGCTCGGCCGCGTCCGCCGCCGCCCGGAGGCCGGGCTGACCGTCGGCGAGATCATGCTGGACCGCCCGCTCGGCCTGGGCGACAGCACGGTCTTCGAGTACGAGGTGGAGATCCCGCCCGGCGGCCCGACGCTGGAGTACAGCCGCCGCTTCGCGACCCAGGTGCGCGAGTACGTGCTCCAGGTCCACTTCGACCCCGCGGCCGTCCCCGTGCACTGCGAGCGGTACGACCGCGACCCGGGCGAGGACGTTGACAGCCGCCGCGAGCAGCTGTGGATCGGCGCCTCCGCGAGCGCCCACGTGCTCTCCCCGGACCAGCAGCCGGGCCACATCGGCATCCGGTGGGAGTGGGAGTAGCCGCCGCGCGGCTCCCCACTCCCACTTCCGTTCCCCCCTTCCCGCTCAGTCGCGCCCTCGCGCCCTCGCGCCCTCACACCGCCGCGCCCTCATGCCGCCACCACCTAACCCCTGCATGCCCTGATACTGGTTGACGCTCCATCACCTAACCACTAACTTCATGAGTACCGGTTAGGCACGAGCCCCTCCGGACCACCCAGCCACGGGAGCGTCCAGGCATGTCCAGCCCCGCCCTGATCCACACCCTGAAGACCGGCCACGTCGGCCTCAACGTCACCGACCTGGAGCGCTCGATCGCGTTCTACCGCGCCGTCCTCGGCGTCCAGGTGACGCACGAGGGCACCGACGCCGAGCGCCGCTACGCCCTGATGGGCCGCGACGGCCGCCTGGTGGTCACCCTCTGGCAGCAGAGCACCGGCACCTTCGCCACCGCCTCCCCCGGCCTGCACCACCTGTCCTTCGAGGTCGAGAGCCTCGACGAGGTCCGCGCCACCGAGCACCGACTGCGCGAGCTCGGCGCCGAGTTCGCGTACGACGGGGTCGTGCCGCACGGCGAGGGCTCGGACTCCGGCGGCATCTTCTTCACCGACCCCGACGGCATCCGGCTGGAGATCTACGCCCGCACCGGAGTCGCCGCGACGGGCGCCGCAGCGCCCACGGCGGACGCCCCGACCTGCGGCTTCTTCTAGGCCGGAGGCCGCCGTGACCACCCCCGTCACGCCCTACCACCCCGGCGAGCTCGCCGCCCAGGCGCTGGCCGGCGTGCGGGAGCGCGCCGACCACGCCGGCCGGGCGATCCGCGGCACCATCCCGCCGGTCGCCGCCCGCTTCCTCACCGAGCGCCGGACGCTCGTGGTCGGCGCCGCCGACCCGGACGGCCGGGTCTGGGCCACCCAGCTCGCCGGTGCCCCGGGCTTCCTCCAGGCCGGCGACGAGCGGACCATGACGGTCGCCGCGCGCCCCGCCGGGGACGACCCGCTGGCCGCCGCCCTGGCCGGCCCCGCCCGGGTCGGCACCATCGCCCTCGACCCGGCCGGGCGGCGCCGGATGCGGCTCAACGGCCGCTCGGTGCCGGACCGCCGGGGCGGCCTGGTGATCACCGCCGACCAGGTCGTCTCCAACTGCCCGAAGTACATCCAGCGCCGCACCCCGCTCGACCGCCCGTCCGCCGGCGCCCCGCGCGCCGTGTCCGCCGGGCCGGCGCTCTCCACCGCGCAGCGGCTGACCGCCGCCACCGCCGACACGTTCTTCGTCGCCACCGTCGGCCCGGACGGCGGCGTGGACGCGTCCCACCGGGGCGGCTTCCCCGGCTTCCTGCGGGCCGCGGCCCCCGACCGGCTGGTCTGGCCGGAGTACCAGGGCAACAGCATGTTCATGACGCTCGGGAACCTGGAGCTCGACCCGCGGGCCGGCCTCCTCCTGCCCGACTGGGAGACCGGCGGCGCCCTGCTCGTCACCGGCGAGGCCCGCACCGACTGGTCCCCCGGGGCCCGCGCGGGCGTGCCCGGCGCCCAGCGGATGGTCGAACTGGCCGTCACCGGCGTCGTCGAACTCGCCGACGCCACCCCGCTGGCCTGGACCGACCCCGAGTACTCCCCGGCCAACCCGCACCCCGCCGACCGAGCCGCCGACTGATCCCGCCGACCGGCCGAGCCGCCGTCAGCTCCGGTGCCGGCACTACCGTCTCCCCTCCACCCCCGCCACGCCCGGGCCGCCGAACGGCCGTCACCCGCGCGGCCCAGCCCGCCGCGCCGCGGCCCGCCCGCTTTGGGACCTTGGTCCCGGTACCACGCGGAACCGGCCCGGGAAGGTCAGTCCTGCCACACCGTCAGACCGACCAGGAAGAGGTGGACCATGACCGGCGCCGACCCGTCCCCGCTGCTGGAGTTCGTCGAGGTCGAACCCGGCGACGACTGCATATGCGGGGGCTGCAACGCCCGCCGCCGCGCCCGGCTGCACGCCGCCCCGGTGCACGAGGGCGGGCACGCCGCGGCCCGCAGCGTCCGCCGCCGGGCGGCGGTCCTGGTGGCCGCCGTCGGCACCGCGATGGGCGGCGGCGCGGCCGCGGCGACGGCGGCGGTCGGCGCCCCCGCGCCCAACCCGGGCGGCGGCAGCAGCGCCACCCCGCAGAACCCGCAGGGCGAGGTCAGCAGCCTCTACGGCGAGGACGACGGCGGCACCGACACCACCCCGCGCACCTCCGCCCAACCGGTGACGAGGGCCCGGATCATCCAGCGCGCGCAGAGCTGGGTCGACCAGCGGGTGCCGTACGGCATGGGCCGCTACTGGTCGGACGGCTACCGGCAGGACTGCTCCGGCTTCGTCTCGATGGCCTGGGGCCTGGACGGCAGCCAGACCACCTGGACCCTGCCGAACTTCGCCGAGCGGATCGGCAAGGCCGACCTCCAGCCCGGCGACGTCCTGATCTACAACAACCCGGCCAACCCGCAGGCCGGTTCGCACGCGACGATCTTCGGCGGCTGGACCGACTCCACCCGCACCCGCTACGTCGCCTACGAGCAGACCGCCCCCGGCACGACGAAGCGCAGCACGCCGTACGCGTACTGGAACAACCCCGGCTCGTACGTCCCGTACCGCTACACCGGCCTCTCCGGCGCCAGCAATGACGGCACCCCCTCGACGGTCTTCCCCGGCGCCGACAAATTCGGCCCAGGCGCGAACAACGCATACGTCACCGAGCTCGGCCGGATGCTCGTGCAGCGCGGCGGCACCCGGTTCTACTCCGAGGGCCCGGGCCCGCAGTGGGGCGAGGCCGACCGCAAGGCCACCGAGGCCTTCCAGCTCGCCCAGGGCTGGCGCGGCGGCGAGGCCGACGGCATCCCGGGCAAGGACACCTGGGACTACCTGGTCAACGGCAAGGGCCGGAACATCGACGCCGGCGCCCCACTGCCACCCCCGCCCCCGCCCGCGAGCGGCGCACCCGCGTACCCGGGCGCCGACCGGTTCGGGCCCGGCGCGAACAACGACTCCGTCCGTCAGCTCGGCGAGCAGCTCGTCCGCAAGGGCTTCGGCGGCGCCTACACCGTCGGCCCCGGCCCGCAGTGGGGCGAGGGCGACCGCGCCAACGTCCAGTCCTTCCAGCAGGCCCAGGGCTGGAGCGGCACCGACGCCGACGGCTACCCGGGCCCGGAGACGTGGCGGCGGCTGTTCTCCTGACGCCCCGGCGCCCGCCCGCTCAGCCGCGGCCGGGCGGGCGCCCCGACATCCAGTGGAAGAGCCCCATCGCGACGCTCGTCGCGAGGTTGAAGCTGGACACCCCCGGCTGCATCGGCACCGCGACCAGGTGGTCCGCACGCGCCTTGAGCTCCGCCGAGACGCCGTGCCGCTCGGTGCCGAACGCCAGTAGCGCGTCGTCCGGGAACGCCAGCGTGCGGATGTCCGCGCCCTCGGGGTCCAGCACGTAGAGCGGCCCGGCGGGCAGCTCCGGCAGGGCCAGCCGCTCGACCGCGGTCGCGAAGTGCAGGCCCGCGCTGCCGCGCACGACGGTCGGGTGCCAGGGGTCGAGGTCGCCGGTGGTGACGACCCCGGTGGCGCCGAAGCCCGCCGCGAGCCGGATCACCGCGCCGACGTTGCCCAGGTTGCGCGGGTTCTCCAGCAGCACGACCGGCGCGCGGCGGGGCCGGTGCCCGAGCGCGGCCCGGTTCGCCCCGGCGGACGGCCGCACCGCCAGCGCGATCACCCCGGTCGGGTGCAGCCGGGGCGCCAGCGTCCGCAGCGCGGTCTCCGGCACCTCCACCGCGAGGCCGGCCAGCGCCGGCCCGACGTCCTCGGCCAGCTCGGCGGCGAGCGCCAGCAGCGCGGCCCGGTCCGCGGTCAGCACCTGCCGGACCTCCCCGCCGAAGCGCAGCGCGTGCTTCAGCGGGTGGAACCCGTCCAGCAGGACCGTCCCCGGCTCCCGCTCCACCGCCCGCCAGCCGCGCACCACGTCGTCCACACCGCTCATGCCGTTCATGGCGTTCATGCTTCCACCCCGCCGTCCGCGGGCTCACCGCCACCCGCGCCCGCCCCCCGAACGTCCTCCCGCCCCCGCAAAGCCCGCTCCAGCTCCTTCAACGCCTGCATCAGCAACCGCACCCCCGCCCACAGCACATCCCGCTGCACCCCCTCCGGCACCTCCGCCAGCCGCTTCTCCAACTGCGCCTGCGCCCCCCGCACCGCCCCGAATTCCACCGGCCGCCCGGTCAGCAGCGCCCCCGCCGCGAGCGCCGTCCCGAGCCGCAGCTCCTCGGCGAACCCGGCCGCCCCCGGCACCGGCTCGGCGTCGCCGGCCGGCAGGTGGGCCTCCAGCAGGACGGCCGCCCGCCCGAGGCGTCCGACCGCGGCCCTGGCCCGGTCGATCCGGCGCCGGCTCACCCCGGGCAGTCCGGACGCGTGCCGTCCCGGTTCGGCGTCGGCCCGTTCCATCGCCTGGAGCAGTTCGGAGCGCGCCTCCCGGGAGTCCAGCAGCGCCGTCCGCACGTCCCGTCCGCGCGGCGCCGCCGGGTCCTCGTAGCCGTCGATCACCGCCGCCGCGTACCGCCCGGCGGCGGCCAGCCACTCCGCGAGCCGCTCGCCGAGCCGGGCGGTCTGCCAGGTCGGGAAGAGCGCGTACGTGACGAGCGCGACGGATCCGCCGAGCAGGGTCAGCCCGACCCGTTCGAAGGCGGTCGTCAGCGGGTCGCCCGGCTGCAGTCCGAGCAGGAAGACGACGTACGACGAGATGCCGACGGTCATCAGCGCGTACCCGGTCCGCAGCGTCAGGTAGGCCCCGCCGATGCAGAGCACCGCCAGCGCCGCGAGCACCCACTCGCCCGGGTGCGCCAGCTGGACCACGAGGGTCGAGACGGCGACCCCGACGACCGTCCCGGCGAGCCGGGCGACGCCCCGGCTGTAGGTCTGGGCGAAGTCGGGCCGCATGACCATCGCGGCGGTCATCGGCGCCCAGTGGCCGTGCTCGAACCCGGCGGCCCGCGCCAGCAGGTACGCGGCCGTGACGACCCCGGTGAGCCGGACGGCGTGCTGGAAGACCGCCGATCGCGGCCGGACCTGCCGCCGCACCGCCCGCAGCGCGGCGGGCAGCATCCGGAACAGCGGCGGCTTGTGCAGGGCGCCGCCGGCCCCGACGACGGGCACCGTGACGGTGTCCACGTCGCCCCGGTCCAGCGTGTCGGCGGCCTTGCGCAGCAGCCCGCCGAGCCGCCGGGCCGAGCGCTTGGCCGCACCCCGCAGCCGTCCGTCCGCCTCGGGTGCGGCCAGCGGGACGGGTGCGGCGAGCGCGTAGACGGGCGCGGTGCGGGGGAGGCGGACGGGATCACCGGTCCTGATGGCCCGGGCGAGGGCGTCCATGGCCTCGGCGGACGCGGCGAGGACCTCCCGGGCGCGGTCGCGCTGCGGCCCTTCCGCCGGCGCGCCGACCTTGGGGTCGGCGAGCGCGGCGAGGGTGGGGCGGATGCGTTCGGCGATGCCGCGCAGGCCGCGCAGTTCGGGCGGCCGGTGGCGGTCCTGCCAGGGGGTGAGGGCGGCGGCGTGCCGGGCGGTCATGAACGGCGCTGGGTCGACGTGCGCGGTCGGGTCCTGTCGCAACCGCCGTGCGTAGTCGCCCAGTTCGGCGTAGGTGTCGGCGAGTGCCGCCCGCTGGGCGGTCCAACTGCCGATCGGCCACAGGGTGATGACGGCGGCCTGGACGACGCCGCCGAGGGCCGCGACGAGTCCGTGGCCGAGCGCGGCGAGCACGCCGACCGGGAGCTGGACGACGATCAGCATCACCGAGACGGTGTTGGCCGCGACCACCCCGGCGGTCGGCCCGATCGCCCAGGCGAGTCCGGCGGCGAAGGCCCACACCGCGAGCAGCGCCGGGAACAGCCCGAAGACGCCGACGGCCAGGTACCCGAGGAAGGTGCTGGTGCCGAGCCCGATCCCGGCGGCGACGGCGAGGCTGGCCCGGGGCCGGAAGCTGCGCTGGAAGGTGGCCGTCCCGGCGATGAACGCGCCCATCGCGGCCGAGGTCGCGAGCGAGGGCCCGCCGAGCGCGAGGGTCGGGAACAGCACGAGCCCCACGGCGACGGCCCCGCGCGCCGCCCGTTTGGGGTCGGTCAGCGCCCGGTCGAGGGTGAGTCCGGTCCGCGCGGTGTCACGTAGCGCGGCGAACCAGGACATAGCGCCATCCTAGAGCGGCTCGTCCGCTCCCACCGGCTCTCGCTCCCGCGGGACCGCACCGCCCCGCCGGACCGGCCGCACCCGCCGCACCTGCCGCTCCGCCCAGAGCAGCGCGCCGGTCGGCAGGAACACCGCGTCCGCCGCGACCATCGCGAGCGAGAACACCGGAAGCCCGAGCACCACCGCGATCCCGAGGTGCTCGGCCATCATGATCGCCAGCAGGACGTTCTTGACCCGCCGGTCGAGCAGCGTGAACGGGAACGCGACCTGCACGATCACCGTGCCGTAGGAGATCAGGAACACCGGCACCAGCGCCGAGCCGACCAGCGCGGACAGCGCCGGCCAGGGCGCGAAGTAGTCCAGGTGGAGCGGGTAGTACAGCGCGGTGCCGTCCTGCCAGCGCGTGCCCTGCACCTTGTACCAGCCGGCCGTCGCGTAGATCAGCACCACCTCGGCGGCGATCACCAGCATCGCGCAGTTGTGCACCGTGTTCGCGAGCCCGTCGAGCACCGCCCGCACCTCGCCGTCCGGCCGCAGCCGGCCGAGCGCCCACCAGAGCCCGGCCACCGCCCAGAGCCCCCAGAACAGCGGTGCCCACCCGAGGTACGGGAACGCGGCGGAGGTCCAGGTCAGGCTGTCCCCGGAGAAGCCACCGAGCTGACAGACCGCCAGCACGGCCCCGAGGACGGCCCAGAGCACGACGCCGCCCCACCCGGGACGGCCCCGCCGGGCGTCGAGCGACCACACCTCGGCGCAGCGGGTGAAGACCAGGTAGACGGCCATCAGGTGGACGACGTTGTCGCCGCCGTCGCCGAGGAAGACGTCCCGGTTCTGCAGCGACAGCACGGTGACCAGGAAGAGCACCGTACTCGCCCGGGTCCGCCAGCCGAGCACCACGGCGAGGGCGGCGAGCACCGCCAGGTGGTAGACCGCCTCGAACCAGAGCCGCCCGTCGAACCAGGGCAGCACGGTGAAGGCCCCGTTGTCGGCGAGGAGCTGCCGGGCGAGGTCCAGGGACCAGGGCGACCGGTCGCCGTACAGCACCCGCCGGTTCGGCCACTCGCGCAGCAGGTAGGCGAGCCAGACCAGCCCGAAGCCGATCCGCACCACGGCCGCCTGGTGGCGGCCGAGCACCCGCCCGGTGAACGCCTCCAGCGCCCGGCCGACGCGTGCGAGCGGACCCGGGGCCGGTGTGGGCACGGACTCGGGTGCGGACACGGCAACGACCTGCTGCCCGCCCTGGCGCGGGATCCCGTCCAACCGCGGCTGTTCGACACCGGGCGGCGAGACCTCCCGCGGCTTTTCGACACCGGACGGCGAGACCCCCGACGGCGAGACCTCCGGCTGCGACACCTCGTTCACCCGAGCCCCCGGTAGTCCGCGTCGTCCACCGGCCACCAGGGCAGCTCCCGCGTCTTCGGCTCGGGCGGCGGGGCCTCCCCGCTCCAGGACGGCGGCGGGACGGTCGCCGAGGTCACCCGGAACTGGATCTCCAGGATCCGCTCGCCGTCCACGCTCCGGCCGATCCGCTGGAGCGCAATGCGCTTCAGGTACTCCTCGGCGAGCTTGCCCCGGCTGTTGGTCAGCGTCTCGTCCTGCGGGTTGTGCGAGCCGTCGTAGAAGTCCCAGGCCCGCCGCAGCAGGTTCTGGTCGACGTGGCTGGGCGCCGGGTTGCCCCTTATCGCGGCGATGTCCCGGGCGGTCAGCCCGAGCCAGTCGCGGGTCTCGGTGGCGCCGCCGCCGGCGACGGTCCGCACCCGGGCGTCCAGGCTGACGTTCTGCTGGAGCGGGTTGGGCGCGAAGAGCTTCCAGTTCTGCTCGAACTCGGGGTAGACCACCCCGTCGATCTGCTCCCGGTACTGCCGGGACACCGTGTTGGCGGGCGCGACGTGCAGGAACACCGCGCCGAGGAACAGTCCCGTCCCGGTGAGCAGCACCACGGCGGCCAGGCCCAGAACGAGCTGCGCGGGCCGCGACCGGACCCGCGCGCCGGCCGGTGTGTCCGTGCTGTCCGCCATGCGCACTCCCCCTGCCGGACGGGCGCCGCCGGGCCCGTCCCGGGTCGGTCGCGCGCCCATCCTGCCCTACCGGGCCAAAGGGTGCGTACGGGTCGGAGCGGGGTTCAGAGGACGAACGCGTCCTGGCCGGTGCTGCTGACCATGGGCCGGCCGGCGCCCTCCCAGGCGTACATGCCGCCGTCCACGTTCACCGCGTCCCGGCCCTGCTGCACCAGGTACTGGACGACCTGCGCCGAGCGGCCGCCGACGCGGCACAGCACGTACAGCTTGTCGTCCGGCAGCTCGCCGAGCCGGGCGATGACCTGCCCGAGCGGGATGTGCAGGGCGCCGTCCACGTGGCCCGCGTCCCACTCGTCCTGCTCGCGGACGTCCAGGAGGACGGCATCGGCGGGCACGGAGGCGGCGTCGGCGGAGGGGATCTGCGGGAACATCGTGTGGGTCTCCTGGGGCTCGATCGGGTCCGTGCCATTGTCGCCCACCGGGGGCCGGGGATCGCCGAGCAGCCGGGCCAGCTCGGCCTGCCGGTCCGCGGCCTTGGCCAGCAGCTCCTCGGCGAGCTGCTCCAGCAGCCCGTCCGGGTCCTGCGGCGCGAGCGCGAGGAGCTCCCCCATCGGGGTGCGCTCCAGCCGGACCTGCTCGGCGGCGGTCTCGGCGATCTTCGCGGTGAGCCATTCCAGTCGGCGGCGCAGCCACTCCAGCCGGTCCGGCGCGTCCGGCGCGGGGGCCGCCTCGGGCGCGGTGGACCACTCGGCGGCCAGGCCGGCCAGCGCGCCGGCGTCGCCGAACGCGTAGGCCTCGTTGACCCGGACGAGGAACGCGGCCCGGCGCTCCTGCTCGGCCGGGTCGGTGGTGAGGTCGGGGTGGGCGCGGCGCACGAGGTCGCGGTAGATCCGCTGGGCCTCCCGTCCGGGGCGGACCTTGGCCGGGGCGGCGGGCGGCGGCGGGACGGCCTCCTCCTCGCCGCCGCGCTCCTCGCGGACCGCCTGGACGGAGTCGAACAGGGCGTCCAGGTCGGGGAGTTCCTCGACCTGCTGCCTGGCCTCGGCGGCCCGCCGGACGTCCTCGGGGCGCCCGGTCGTGGCCGCGACGGCCTCCGCGACCAGGGCGTCCAGCTCGTCGAGCCGGGCGTAGAGCGGGCCGAGCAGCTGATGGTGGATCAGCGCGAAGTTGTCGATCTCGACCCGCAGCGTCTGCACGTCGACGTCCATGCTCAGCCAGGCGAGTTCGGCGGCGGCGACCCGCTCCTCCAGCTCCTGCTGCTCCGGGTCCGTCCAGCGGACGGGGATCTGCGCGGTCACTTCTCGCCTCTGTCTCGTCCCTACTGCGTTCGGCCGCCGGGCGGCCCGGCCTGCCACCCTACCCCCGCGCGGGAAGCGTCAACCGGGCGGAAGGGGGGTACGAACCGGCGCGAGGCAAGTGGCGTGCAACCGATCCTGATGAATCTCCCCGTTTCGCTATCGAGCCCGGCCCGGTCCGTGCTTCGCTGGTATCCGCACAGCGTGCCTTCCTCCGGAGAGACGGCCGCCTCCAGGCGTGGCGGCCAGGCGGGAGCAGACCGAATCCATGGTGGACGAGCCCAACTCCACACCGCGTCCGGCGGGCGCCGAGGCCGTTCCGGGAGGCCACCCGGCGGGTGTCGCCGCCCTGGTCCGGCTCGCCCTCGTCCTGGTCGACCGGGCCGGACGGATCGCCCAGTGGAGCCGGGCCGCCGAGGAGCTCTTCGGGCACCGGGCCGAGGTCGCCCGCGACCGCCCCGCCTCGGGCCTGCTGCCCGCCATGGAGCCCCGCGGATCCGCCGGCGCCACCTGTGCCCGCCGCCGCTGCGACGCCCTCGACACCCTGGCCGCGCTGACCGCCGACGGCCGTCCCTGGGCCGGCCAGATGCCCGTCACCGACCGCGAGGACCACCTGCGCGACGTGCTGTGGTGGGCCTACCCGCTGCCCGGCCCGTCCGGCGGCCTGCTCGCCCTGGCCGCGGACGCCCGCCCGCTGCGCACCTCGGGACCACGCCTCGCGCTGGGCGAGCGGCTGCTGCCGTTCGCGCCCGCCCCCGCCGCCCGGGGCGGCTTCCACGGGCTGGTCGCCGCGCTCACCCCGCCCGGCGGAGCACCCGCCGGTTCCGCCGCGGCGTCGGCGCTGGCCCGGCTCCTGCCCGCCGCCCACCGCGCACCGCTGGTGGCGGCGCTGGAGCTCGCCGGGCTGCCCGCCCTGCGGCTGGACGCGGCCACCGTGCTCCCGGTGCTGCCCTCCGACCCGCAGTGCGGCGCCGCGCACGCCGCCGCCGGGATCGGCCGCCGCTACCCCACCGCCCAGCAGCGCGCCGCCCGGGTGGGCCCGCCGCCCCAGCCCGAGCAGGCCGGCACGTCCCGGACCGTCCGCGGCCGCCCGGCCGGCCCGCTGCCCGGCCAGCGCGACTGCGCCGAACGGCCCGCCGCCAGGCCGGCCGCCCTGTCCGTCCCGTCCCCCACCGGAGGAGGCGCCGCCATCGAGCCGGCCGCCGTCGAATCGTCCGCCAACGGGCACCAGGCCCTCGCCCCGGCCCCGGTCGGGCGGAGCGCCCGCGGCGACCAGTCCCCGGGCACCGCCCCGGACACCACCGCGTCCGCCGTCCCGGCCCCCGCCGGCGCCGACGGCCCGCCCCACGGCGGCCGCCTCGGCCCGTTCCTGACCAACGGCCACGCCGGCGAGCAGCTGGCCCTGCTGAACGAGGTCGGCGGCAAGGTCGGCACCACCCTGGACCTCGGCTTCACCGCCCACGAGCTCTGCCAGGTGCTGGTCCCCCGGGTCGCCGACTTCGCCTGCGTGGACCTCGTGGACGGGCTGATCTCCGACTCGGAGCTGCCCGCCGCCCGGCCGGACGACGACACGATGCTCCGCCGGGTCGCCCTGGTCTACAACGAGACCGGCGGCGCCTGGGACCACGTCCTGTCCGAGGGCGCGCTGGTCAGCATGCCCCGCCGCACCCCGCCCGGGATGGCCCTCCAGCTGAACCAGCCGGTCCTCGTCCCGGTGGTCAGCGACGACGTCGCGGTCGACTACGCCATCGCGCTCGGCGGCGTCCGGCTGGCCCCGGTGGTCTCCGGCCGCTCGATGCTGGTCGTCCCGCTCTCCGCCCGGGGCACCGTGCTCGGCATCCTCAAGCTGCTCCGGCTGCCCGACCGCACCCCCTTCGACGAGAGCGACGCCGCGACCCTCAAGGAGCTGGCCGTCCGCGCCGCCCTGTCGCTCGACAACGCCAGGCTGCACCGCGCCGAGTCCCGGGTCGCCACCACGCTGCAGCGCTCGATGATCCCGACCCGCCCGCCGCAGATCCCCGGCGTGCAGATCGCCCACCGCTATCTGCCCGGCGACCCGAAGGCCGAGGTCGGCGGCGACTGGTTCGACGCGATCCAGCTGCCCGGCAGCCGGGTCGCCCTGGTGGTCGGCGACGTGATGGGCCACGGCCTGCACTCGGCCGCCGCGATGGGCCGCTTCCGCACCGCGATGCAGACCCTCGCCGCCCTCGACCTGCCGCCCGGCCAGCTGCTGCGCCACCTCGACAACCTGGCCCACAAGCTCGGCGACGACCACCTCGCCACCTGCCTGTACGCGGTCTACGACCCGATCAACCGGACCTGCGAGCTGGCCAGCGCCGGCCACGTCCCGCCGGTCCTGGTGCACCCGGACGGCACCGGCGAGCTGCTGGAGATCCCGGCCGGCGCGCCGATCGGGGTCGGCGGGGTGCCGTTCGTCGCCAAGACCATCGACGTGTCGGACGGCTCGATGCTGGTGCTCTGCACCGACGGGCTGGTCGAGGTCAGGGGCGGCGACATAGGAGCGGGCCTGGCCGCGCTCTGCGGCAACCTGATCGACCCGCGACAGAGCCCCGAGCAGGCCTGCGACGTCGTGCTGGAACGCCTGCACTCGGACGACCGCAAGGACGACGTCGCCCTCCTGGTGGCCCGCTTCGACGGGGTCGCCCCGTCCGAGGTGGCCACCTGGGACCTCACCGTCGACCACCGCGAGGTCCGCCGGGCCCGCGCCCTGGTCCGCGAGCAGCTGGCCGCCTGGCACCTGGAGGCGCTCAGCGACACCACCGAGCTGCTGGTCAGCGAGCTGGTGACGAACGCTGTCCGGGTGGCCAGGGACCGGGTCCGGCTGCAGCTGATCCGGGTGGACAAGCTCCTGGTCGAGGTCAGCGACGACAACCACAACCTGCCCTCGCTGGAGCCCGCCGAGCAGCTCGGCGAGACCGGCCGCGGCCTCACCCTGGTGACCAAGCTCGCCGAGCGCTGGGGCACCGCCCGCAAGGCGGTCGGCAAGGTCGTCTGGTTCGAGCTCCCGCTGCCCCACGGCCCCCGGAAAGCCTGAGCGGCCGGGCACCGGGCGCGCTGCCCGGTACCCGGCCGCTCAAGGCCGCAACCGTGCTCCCTACGGGATGACGGCGCCCGCCGAGGTCCGCCGCCGGGCCTCCACCGCGACCTCGCGGGAGGCCGCCGTCGCCACCGAGGTGGCGGCCCCGACCCCGGCCAGCACCCGCGGCCAGAAGTCGCCGAACACCTCGACCGAGACGGCGATCAGCAGCGCGGTGATCACCGCGACGACGTGCTCCAGACCGGCCAGGTTCGGCAGGACGACCGCCTCGCCGACCATCAGGACCACCACCAGCCCGGCGGTGAACCAGGCCCGGCAGCGGAACGCGATGCAGATCGCCAGCGCCACCACCGCGGCCGACGGCCCGGTGTCCCGCACGTAGGCGACCCACTTCGGGAAGCCGAACAGGTGGTCCGGCCCGATCGCCACGCCGAACCGGGCGAACAGCGTGCCCGCCAGGGTGCAGGCGTAGGCCACCACCAGCGTCATCCGGCGGCCGAGCACGATCTCGGCGATGCCGAAGACCAGGAAGACCTGGGCCAGCGCCCCCCAGACCGGCAGGTCCAGCGCCGGGACGTACAGCGACAGCGGGGTGCGCAGCAGGGAGACGTCCAGCGGCAGCGCGGCCTTCACCACACCGATGTGGTTGACGAAGCGCTCGCCGCCGGGCAGGTGCTGCACGATGCTGAACAGCAGGATCAGAAACGTCGCCGTGGTGGCCAGCGGAACGGCGGCGAACTTCTTGCGCACCACCTGGTCGCGGACCGTCACGAACAACGTCCCCCACTCGGCGACAGCGGCCGCTCTGGCTGTCGCCAGCGGCCCCTTTCGCACGCCCCCCGCGTGGGTCCTGTGAATCACAGCCGTCCTCTCCCGAATCCCCGAACCGTTGAGTCTTTTCTCAGCTACCTCAACATTAGAAGCCTCTTAACAAATCCACATCGGCATGGATGGGGATAAGGGTCATCCTCAGGGGGGAGGGGATCCCCCCTAGGGCACCCCCATCCGGCCGTCCGCCGCCCCCCGCCCCCCGGCGGAGAGCGGGCGGAGGACTACTCCTCGCCCTGCTGCGCGCCCACGGGCACGCGGGGCGCCACCACGGCGGACCCGGAGTGCCGGCGCCGGAAGAGGGCGGGCATGCTCGGCGCGACGATGAAGCCCTCGGCACGGGCGCTCGCGATGCCGATCCGCGGAATCTCGCTGCTCTTCTCGAAGAGCAGGTAACGCGGTTCCCAGATCGGCCGGTACTTGGCGTTGGCGCGGTACAGCGACTCGATCTGCCACCAGCGCGAGAAGAAACCGAGCACCGAGCGCCACAGCCGCAGCACCGGGCCGGCCCCCAGCCGCGAACCGCGCTCGAAAACGGAACGGAACATCGCGAAGTTCAACGAAACCCGCTTGAGCCCCACCTCGTCGGCGCGCTGGAGGAGTTCGATCACCATGAACTCGACCAGGCCGTTCTCGGTGTCCCGGGCCCGGCGCATCAGGTCCAGCGAGAGCCCGTCCGGGCCCCACGGCACGAAGCTCAGCAGCGCCTTGAGCTCGCCGTCGCCGTCGTGGCACTCCAGCATCACGCAGCGGCCGTCGGCCGGGTCGCCGAGGCGGCCGAGCGCCATCGAGAAGCCGCGCTCGGTCGCGCCGTCGCGCCACTCGTCGGCCTTGGCCACCAGCCGCTCCATCTCCGCCTCGGAGATGTCCTCGTGGCGGCGGATCCGCACGGTGTACCCGGCCCGCTTGACCCGGTTGTACGCCTGCCGGACGACCCGCATGGCCCGGCCCTCCAGCGAGAACTCGTCCAGCTCGACGATCGCCTCGTCACCCAGCTCCAGCGCGTCCAGCCCGTGCCGGGCGTAGATCACGCCGGCCTCCTCGGAGGCACCCATGACGGCCGGCGCCCAGGCGTGCTCGCGGGCCTCGGCGAGCCAGGCGTCGATCGCCCCCGGCCAGGCCTCCGGGTCGCCGATCGGGTCGCCCGAGGCGAGCGACACCCCGCCGATCACCCGGTAGGTGACGGCCGCCTTGCCGCTGGGGGAGAAGATCACGGCCTTGTCCCGGCGCAGCGCGAAGTAGCCGAGGGAGTCCCGCTCGCCCTGCTTGTCGAGCAGGGTCCGGAGCTTGGCCTCGTCCTCGGGGTTCAGCAGCTCCTTGCCGCGCGGGCTGCGGAAGGCGACGTACAGCACGAGCAGGAACAGCACCGCGCCCATCGCGTTGATCACCGCGTTCACCCAGGTCGGCGCGTTGATCACGGAGCGCAGGTGCTCGGACGGGGTGATGGTGATCATCCGGCCGACGGAGTAGCGGAAGAGGTCCCAGAAGCCGGCGCCGCCCAGGTCGTTGGTCAGCCACACCAGCAACGCGCCCACCCCGCCGCCGAACAGCAGCCCGCCGACGAAGGTCGCGGCGGCGGTCTTCGGGTTGGACTGGTCGCCCTTGGAGGTGAACTCCTTGCGCCCGATCAGCAGCGCCAGCACGAACAGGCAGGTCAGCACCGTGGAGATGTAGTTCAGCGGGTGCCGGTTGAAGCGCTCGTCGGGCAGCACCATGGCGGCCAGGTAGAGCAGGGCGAACATCCCGGCCAGCGCCGCGTTGAAGATCCACGCGGCCCGCTTGCGCCGCCGCATCGCGACCGCCAGGAACACCGACAGCACCGCGCTGGCCAGGCCCGAGGTCATCAGGTACGGCGTGAAGTACTCGCCCTCGTTGTGCTCGCTGACCTGGTCACGGAACGGCACCAGGAGTACCGTCGCCACGTTCAGCAGCGCGATCAGCCGCAGGTACCAGACGGAGGCCGCGGCGGCCCGCGGGCGCCAGCGGTCGAGCGGGCCGACGGGCCGGGGCCCGGTGGACGTGGCGGACGGCTCCGACTTCACAGTGGACGACACAGCTCAATTCCAAACGATCAGATGGTGGGGCGCATCCGCACACGGCCCGGCGCCGGGCGCCCGCACGGGCCCGACGGACTGACCGGCGGCCCCGGGCCCACCGGCCCCCGCACCGGGGAGCGGGCCGACGAAAGGGCAGCCACCAACATGGTTCCCCACCTCACGTGAGAATCGCGTGAACCGGGTAGCGGATTCCAGCCCCCGCCGAACGGCGGGGGTGCGGACCCGCCATGCGTTCGGCGGCCCGACCCGGCTACCCCTACCCTCGACATCGACCCGCGCGGACCGCCCCCACCCGGCCGCCCCAACCGAGGAGGCACCATCACCACCACCCGCGTGCTGATCGTGGACGACGAGATCCTGGTCCGCTCCGGCCTCGGCCTCATCGTCGGTTCCGCCCACGACCTGGAGGTGGTCGGCGACTGCTCCGGCGGCCAGGCCGAGGACCACGTCCAGCGGCTGCGCCCGCACGTCGTGCTGCTCGACATCCGGATGCCCGACCTCGACGGCATCTCGGTGCTGCGGAGGGTCCGCGCCCTGCCCGACCCGCCGGCCGTCGCGATGCTGACCACCTTCGACACCGACGAGTACATCGGCACCGCGCTGCGGGCCGGCGCCTCCGGCTTCCTCCTCAAGGACACCGCCCCCGAGCAGCTGGTGCACGCCGTCCGGGTGCTCGCGGCCGGCGGCAACATCCTCTCCCCGACCGTCACCCGCACCGTGATCGGCGGCTACGTGGACGGCGGCGGCCCGGACGCCGAGGCCTCCGCGCTCACCCGCACCCTCACCGGCCGGGAGCTGGACGTCCTGGCGCTGCTCGGCGAGGGCCTGTCCAACGCGGAGATCGCCGACCGGCTGTTCCTCGGCACCGGCACCGTCAAGGACCACATCAGCGCGATCCTCGGCAAGCTCGGCGCCGCGAACCGCGTCCAGGCCGCCGTGGTCGCCCACCGGGCCGGACTGGTCCGGCCGAAACCCGGCGACGGGGCATGACCGCCGCCGACCAGTTGCCGTCGAGACGGCTGCCGGCCTGGTGCACCGCGCCCTGGCTGATGCTGCTGCTGCCCGCGCTGTACTCCCTGATGGACGCGGCCCTGGTCGCCCGGGACGCCCCGTGGTGGCAGGTGGCGCTGTCGGTGCTGGCCGCCGTGACGCTGCTCTGGCGCCGCCGCTTCCCGGTCCTGGTGCTGCTGCTCACCATGCCCGGCAGCTACGTCGCCGACATCTGGCTGGCCCCGATCACGGCCGTCTACACGCTGGCGGCCGAACGCCCCAACCCCCGTCTGGTCATCCCCCTCGGCACCCTCTTCACCCTCGTCGAGTTCTTCCACTGGCCGATCTCCGACCAGACCGTCTGGCTGAGCCGCGACACCGCGCTCTACGCCATCCAGTCGATCATGCTCGCCGCCGGCCCCGCCGCCACCGGCCTGCTCGCCCGCACCCGGCGGGAGCTGGCGGCCCGGGTCGAGGAGCTGATCCGGGGCCAGGAGCGGGAGACCAGGCTGCTCGCCGAGCGGGTGCTGATCAGCGAGCGCGGCCGGCTCGCCCGCGAGATGCACGACGTCGTCTCGCACCAGGTCAGCCTGATCAGCATCCAGGCCGGCGCGCTCCAGGTGAGCACCCCCGACCCGGCCGCGGTGGCCACCGCCCGCACCATCCGCGAGCTGTCCGTGCGCACCCTCGACGAGCTGCGCCAGATGGTCGGCGTGCTGCGCACCGGCGACCCGCGCCACAACACCCCGCTCGCCCCGCAGCCGCGGCTGGCCGACCTGCCCCGGCTGATCGAGCAGAGCGGCCTGGCCGCCGACGCCGAGCTGGCGCCCGGCGACCGCCCGTGGCCGGAGGCGGTCGAGCGGGCCGCCTACCGGACGGTCCAGGAGGCGCTCACCAACATCACCAAGTACGCCCCGGACGCGGCCGTGCACGTGAAGGTGCGGGCGAAGGGCCGGCGGCTGCGGGTCGAGGTGCGCAACGACCCCCCGCCGGTGCGGCCGGCCCGGGCGGACGCCCTGACCCTGCCGGGCGGCGGTCACGGGCTGGTGGGCCTGCGCGAGCGCGCCCAGCTCCTCGGCGGCACGCTGACCGCGGGCCCCACCCAGGAGGGCGGTTTCGAGGTCCGCGCCGAACTCCCCGCCTCCCGCGCCTGAGCCGGCTGCCAACCGCCGGAACGCCGCCCGGTGACGGTCCTGCCGGAGAACGAGAAAGCCCCGCAGATCCGAAGATCTGCGGGGCTTCGCTGTGCGCGAGGGGGGAGTTGAACCCCCACGCCCTTTCGGGCACTGGAACCTGAATCCAGCGCGTCTGCCTATTCCGCCACCCGCGCATGGGTGCGTCTTCCGTGCCGACCGGATCCCCGACCCACCAGCGCCTCGCGGCCCTCGTGGTTCTTCGTTCCGGCCTCCCTCTCGGGCGGCCCTTCCGACGTGGAAAACAGTAGCACGACCTGGGGGAGTCCTCCGAATCCGTTCCGGCGGGACGGTTCCACCCCCGGTCCGCCACCCGAGCGCGTCCGAACGGATGCGCCCCGAACGTCCGGGCGAAGCGTGGAACCCCCTTCCGACGGGCACACCTGGCGTGCCGTACCCGATATGCGTCACCCTGTGTGTCCGAGCCCACCCCCGGGCACGACGCGTTCTGGGAACCGTACGGATGGGCCCGGCGTGGATACGATCAGTACGGAAGTACCGCAAGTAGGCACGACCGGCTCTCCGGGGCCCGGTCGGCAGGCAGGCGAACGAACCCTGGAAGGGGGTGCCCCATGGGAGTGCTGAAGAAGTTCGAGCAGCGACTTGAGGGTCTCGTCAACGGCACCTTCGCGAAGGTGTTCAAGTCCGAGGTCCAGCCCGTGGAGATCGCCGGTGCGCTGCAGCGCGAGTGCGACAACAACGCGAGCATCTGGAACCGCGACCGCACCGTCGTGCCGAACGACTTCATCGTCGAGCTGAGCCCGCACGACCACGAACGCCTGAGCCCCTACTCCGGGCAGCTCGGCAGCGAGCTCGCCGGCATGGTCCGCGAGTACGCCGAGGCCCAGCGGTACAGCTTCATGGGCCCCCTCCAGGTGAACCTGGAGAAGGCCGACGACCTCGACACCGGCCTGTACCGGGTGCGCAGCCGCACCCTGGCGGCCGAGGAGCCCCAGCAGTACGCGCCGCCGCAGCCCGGCTACGACCGCCCGCCGGCCGCCCCGGCCCCCGGCGCGCCGTGGCAGCAGCCGGGCGCCGACCAGTACGGCGCGCCCCCGCCGCCGGCCGCGCCCCCCGCCATGCCCCCGGCCCCGCCGACCGCGGGCGGCAACGTCCGCGCGTTCCCCGGCTCCGGCCACGGCGCCTCGGTCCGCACCTGGATCGAGGTGAACGGCACCCGCCACCAGATCTCCGGCGGCACGTGCGTGCTCGGCCGCTCGACCGAGGCGGACGTCCGGATCGACGACCCGGGCGTCTCCCGCAAGCACGCCGAGATCCGCCCCGGCAACCCTTCGATGGTCCTCGACCTGGGCTCCACCAACGGCATCGTGGTGGACGGACAGCACACCCAGCGCGCTACGCTCCGCGACGGCTCGCGAATCGTCGTGGGCTCCACCACCATCGTCTACCGACAGGTCGAAGGGTAGTGTCCGATTTGTTCGCGCGCTTCGCTCACCCACACGCGGGGCGGCCATGTCCGAACTGACCCTGACGGTGATGCGGCTGGGCTTCCTGGCCGTGCTGTGGCTGTTCGTCATCGTCGCGATCCAGGTGATCCGCAGCGACCTCTTCGGGACCAAGGTGAACCCCCGCTCCTCGCGCCGCGGCGGTGCCGCGCCCGCGCCCGGAGCCGGTGCGGCCACCGCTCCCGCCGCCGGACGCCCCGCGCCGACCCCGGGCCCGGGCGCCGGCACCGCCGCCCCGACCGCGGGCGGCGGCCGGCGCCGCGGCGCCCCGACGCAGCTCGTCGTGGTCCAGGGCTCCCTGGCCGGGACCACCGTCGCGCTGCAGGGCCAGACCATCACCCTGGGCCGGGCGCACGACTCCACCATCGTGCTGGACGACGACTACGCGTCCTCCCGGCATGCCAGGATCTATCCCGACCAGACTGGGCAGTGGACGGTCGAGGATCTAGGCTCCACCAACGGCACCTATCTGGACCGGCAGCGCCTGACCGCGCCGACCCCGCTCCAGCCGGGCATGCCGATCCGTATCGGCAGGACCGTCATCGAACTGCGGAAGTAGTAGCGCATGAGGGACAGCATCCCGTCCATGACCCAGAGGGGGGCACAGGTCGCATGACCCTGGTGCTGCGCTTCGCCGCCGGCTCCCACAAGGGACTGATCCGGGAGGGGAACGAGGACTCCGGCTACGCCGGGCCGCGGCTGCTGGCCGTGGCCGACGGCATGGGCGGCGCCGCGGCCGGCGAGGTCGCGTCCTCCGAGGTGCTCGGCTCCATCGTCCGTCTGGACGAGGACGTGCCGGGCGCCGATCTGCTGACCCTGCTCGGTGACGCCGTCCAGGGCGCCAACGACCGGCTCCGGCAGATGGTCGAGGACGACCCCCAGCTGGAGGGCATGGGCTGCACGCTCACCGCCATGCTCTGGACGGGCCAGCGGATGGGCCTCGTGCACGTCGGCGACTCCCGCGCCTACCTGCTGCGCGACGGGTCGCTGGTGCAGATCACCCAGGACCACACCTGGGTGCAGCGCCTGGTCGACGAGGGCCGGATCACGCCCGAGGAGGCCGAGACCCACCCGCAGCGCTCGCTGCTGATGCGGGCCCTGGACGGCCGCGGCCAGGTCGAGCCCGACCTGTCGATCCGCGAGGTCCGGGCCGGCGACCGCTACCTGATCTGTTCCGACGGCCTCTCCGGCCCGGTCAGCCACCAGACGCTCGAAGCCACCCTCGGCAGCTACTACGCGCCCGAGCAGACCGTGCAGGAGCTGATCCAGCTCGCGCTGCGCGGCGGCGGCCCGGACAACATCACCTGCATCGTGGCGGACGTCATCGACGTCGGCGCCACGGACACCATGAGCGGCCAGTTCAACGACGTCCCGGTGGTGGTCGGCGCGGTCGCCGACGCCCCGCCGTCCTCGGCCGCCACCGACCGTTCCATCGCCGACACCCCGGCCGGCCGCGCCGCCGGCCTCGGCCGCGCGCCCCAGGGCGCCTTCGGCCCCGCCGAGGGCTACGACGGCGGCTACGACGCGTCGGGCGGCTTCGGCCCCGCCGAGGGCTACGAGGGCGAGTACGGCGGCTACAACGGCGCCGAGCCCTCGGTCTACGGCACCGAGGACTTCGACGAGGAGGAGCCGCCGAAGCGCAAGCGCAAGGGGCTCAAGGTCTCGCTGGCCGTCCTGGTCGCCCTCGGCGTGCTCGGCGGCGGCGGGTACTTCGGCTACCAGTGGACCCAGGGCCAGTACTACGTCGGCGCGGAGGACGGGCACGTCGCCGTCTACCAGGGCATCAACCAGAACCTGGCCGGCCTGAGCCTCTCCTCGGTGCACACCGAGTACAAGGACATCGCGCTCAAGTACCTGCCGACGGACCAGCAGGCGCACGTCACCAAGACCATCTCGGTGAACAGCCTGAACGACGCCGACGCGACCATCAAGGAGCTCGACGGCTGGGCCAAGCTCTGCAAGAAGGTCAGCGACGCGAAGGCCGGCACCACCGGGCAGCCCGCGGGCACCCAGGCCACCCAGACGACGTACGCCGACCCCGCCGGGTTCGTGGCCGCGCCCGCGCCCACGCCGAGCGAGAAGCCGAGCGAGAAGAACCGCGCCCCCGTGGCCGCGGTGCCCACCCCGACGGCCACCTCCTCGGCCACCCCGAGCGCCCCGGCCACCCCGCCACCCGTCACCACCCCCGCACCGGCCCCCGGCGCGGCGGGCGACGTGCCCGGCCTGAGCGACGAGGACCGGCAGCGCGCCGAGTCCTGCCCGAAGCAGTGACCCCCGTGACCCGACATAGGCCCGCCCCCGGCCGGCCCGCCGGCCGGCAGGGAGCGGCCCACCAGTGAGCACCTACGACCTGAGCAGCGGCGCGGGCCGGCCCGGCCGGCGCCGGACGCCGGCCGCCCGGCTCGACGGCCGGCGCCGGGGCAACACCACCATCACCCCGCAGGAAGCGCCCAACCGGCGCAACACCGAGCTGGCCCTGCTGGTCTTCGCCGTCCTGCTCCCGGTCCTCGCCTACGCCAACGTGGGCCTCGCCATGGACTCCGAGCTGCCCGGCGGCATGCTCGGCTACGGCCTCGGGATGGGCTCGCTCGCCCTCGTCGCACACCTGCTGGTCCGCCGCTTCGCGCCGTACGCGGACCCGCTGATGCTGCCGCTCGCCACCCTGCTGAACGGGCTCGGCGTGGTCATGATCTGGCGGCTCGACAAGGCGGGCAAGCTGCTCAGCGGCAACTTCAAGGCCGCCGAGAACCAGCTGATGTGGTCCGGCCTCGGCGTCGCGCTGTTCATCGGCGTCATGGTGTTCCTCAAGGACCACCGCGTGCTCCAGCGCTACACCTACATCTCGATGGTCGCGGCCCTCGTCCTGCTCGCCGCGCCGGCGTTCTTCCCGGCCCGCGCGGAGGACTTCGGCGCCAAGATCTGGATCCGGATGGGCGGCTTCTCCATCCAGCCCGGCGAGTTCGCCAAGATCATCCTCACCGTCTTCTTCGCCGGCTACCTGATGGTCAAGCGGGACGCCCTGGCCCTGGCCAGCCGCCGCTTCGCCGGCCTCTACCTGCCGCGCGGGCGCGACCTCGGACCGATCGTGGTGATCTGGCTGCTCAGCCTGCTGATCCTGATCTTCGAGAACGACCTCGGCACGTCCTTCCTGTTCTTCGGCCTGTTCGTGGTGATGCTCTACGTCGCCACCGAGCGCACCAGCTGGATCCTGTTCGGCCTGCTGATGTCGGTCGGCGGCGCGACCGCCGTCGCCATGACCGCCGGCCACGTGAAGACCCGGATCGACGCCTGGATCGACCCGATGGCCGCCTTCGCCCCGCACCCGCCGAAGGGCTCCACCGAGCAGATCGGCCAGTCGCTGATGGCGCTCGGATCCGGCGGGGTGACCGGCTCCGGCCTCGGCCAGGGGCGGTCCTGGCTGATCAACTTCGCCGCCAAGAGCGACTTCATCCTGGGCTCCTTCGGCGAGGAGCTCGGCCTCGCCGGCCTGATGGCGATCTTCCTGCTCTACGCGCTGCTGGTGCAGCGCGGCCTGCGCACCGCGCTCGCCGCCCGCGACCCGTTCGGCAAGCTGTTCGCCGTCGGCCTCGCCTCCGCCATGGCGCTGCAGGTCTTCGTCGTCGCCGGCGGGGTCACCGGGCTGATCCCGCTGACCGGTATGACCATGCCGTTCCTCGCCCAGGGCGGTTCGTCAGTGGTCGCCAACTGGGCGCTCATCGCGATCCTGCTGAAGATCAGCGACAGCGCCCGCCGACCCGGGGTCGAACCCGCCCCCGCCACCGAGGGCCAGGGAGGACCCGCCAGATGAACAAGCCGATCCGCCGGGTCTCGATCTTCTGCCTCGTGCTGATCCTGGCCCTGATGCTGCGCACCAACTGGGTGCAGGGCGTCCAGGCCGACGCCTGGGCCAGCAACGCCAACAACAAGCGCCAGCAGTTCGACCGCTACGCCCACCCGCGCGGCAACATCGTCGTCGGCGGCCAGCCGGTCACGAAGTCCGACTTCGTCAACGGCCTGCGCTACAAGTACAAGCGCTCCTGGGTCGACGGCCCGATGTACGCCCCGGTCACCGGCTACTCCTCCCAGGTCTACGGCTCCAACGGGCTGGAGAACCTGGAGGACGGCGTCCTCTCCGGCACCGACGACCGGCTGTTCTTCCGCAACACCCTCGACATGCTGACCGGTGAGCAGAAGAAGGGCGGCGACGTCGTCACGACGATCAACGCCAAGGCCCAGAAGGCCGCCTGGGACGGACTCGGCAACAAGAAGGGCGCGGTCGTCGCGCTCGACCCGAAGACCGGCGCGATCCTCGCCCTGGTCTCCACCCCGTCCTACGACCCGGGCACCATCTCCGGCAGCGAGGACTCGGACTCCAAGTCCTGGACGGACCTCAACGCCGACCCGAACAAGCCGATGCTCAACCGGGCGCTGAAGGAGACCTATCCGCCCGGCTCGACCTTCAAGCTGGTCACCGCGACCGCCGCGTTCGAGAACGGCCTGTACCAGAACGTCGACGACGCGACGAGCACGCCGGACCCGTACACCCTGCCGGGCACCGCCACCGTTCTCAAGAACGAGAGCCCGAACGAGAAGTGCGAGAACGCCACCATCAAGTCCGGCCTGGACCAGTCCTGCAACACGGTCTTCGCCAAGATGGGCGCCGACCTCGGCAAGGACAAGATGCGGGCGCAGGCCGAGAAGTTCGGCTTCAACAGCACCGTCGACACCCCGGTCCGCTCCGAGAAGAGCATCTTCCCGAACAGCGCCAGCCTGGACGGCACCGCCCAGGACTCGATCGGCCAGCACGACACCCGCGCCACCCCGCTGCAGATGGCCATGGTCTCCGCGGCCATCGCCAACAACGGCAGCCTGATGACGCCGTACCTGGTCGACCAGGAGCGCTCGGCCTCGCTGACGACCATCTCCAAGCACACCGAGAAGCAGTTCTCCCAGGCCATGAGCCCGGCCACCGCGCAGAAGATGCAGGACCTGATGGTCTCGGTGGTCGAGAACGGCACCGGCACCAACGCCAAGATCCCCGGCATCCAGGTCGGCGGCAAGACCGGCACCGCCCAGCACGGCGAGGACAACGCGGGCCTGCCGTTCGCCTGGTTCACGTCCTGGGCCAAGACCTCGGACGGCCAGTCGGTCGCGGTCGCGGTCGTGGTCGAGGACGGCTCCCAGAACCGCGACGGCATCAGCGGCGGCCGCCTCGCGGCCCCGATCGCCAAGGCGGTGATGCAGGCCGTGCTCGGCAAGTGACGGGCAGGGCCGCGGGTGAGTGGAATGTCACGATCGGCACCCCCGTTCGGATACCGGTCTGGTATCGGCCTACGGGTGACTCCGGTCCGACGTGGTACGACCGGTAGCGTATCCGCCAGCAGCGGGTGTGCCCGTTGCCGCCCGCGAGGCGGCGCACGACCCGGCCGGAGAACCGGTCGCGGGCCGCGCGGCGTCACCCAGAGCGTGCGGGGACACCTACGTCACAACCTCACCGGCGGGTGAGGGAGAGGGTCGGAACTATGGAAGAGCCTCGTCGCCTCGGCGGCAGGTACGAGCTCGGCGGCGTCCTCGGACGCGGCGGCATGGCCGAGGTGTACCTCGGCCATGACACCCGGCTCGGCCGTTCCGTCGCAGTGAAGACGCTCCGGGCCGACATGGCCCGGGATCCGTCGTTCCAGGCCCGCTTCCGCCGCGAGGCGCAGTCGGCGGCGTCCCTGAACCACCCCGCGATCGTCGCCGTGTACGACACCGGCGAGGACTACATCGACGGCATCTCCATCCCGTACATCGTGATGGAGTACGTCGAGGGGTCCACGCTGCGCGAGCTGCTGCACTCCGGGCGCCGGCTGCTGCCGGAGCGCGCGCTGGAGATGACCATCGGCATCCTGCAGGCGCTGGAGTACTCGCACCGGGCGGGCATCGTCCACCGCGACATCAAGCCCGCCAACGTGATGCTGACCCGGCAGGGCAACGTCAAGGTCATGGACTTCGGCATCGCCCGCGCGATGGGCGACGCCGGGATGACCATGACGCAGACCTCGGCCGTCATCGGCACCGCCCAGTACCTCTCCCCCGAGCAGGCCAAGGGCGAGCAGGTCGACGCCCGGTCCGACCTGTACTCCACCGGCTGCCTGCTGTACGAGCTGCTGACCGTCCGCCCGCCGTTCGTCGGCGACTCCCCGGTGGCCGTGGCCTACCAGCACGTCCGGGAGGAGCCGCAGCCGCCGTCGGTCTTCGACCCCGAGGTGCGCCCCGAGGTCGACGCGATCGTGCTGAAGGCCCTCGCCAAGGAGCGCGACTACCGCTACCAGAGCGCCGACGAGATGCGCGACGACATCGAGCGCTTCCTCGACGGCCTCCCGGTCGCCGCCGCCCAGCAGGCGGCCGCCTACGGCATGGGCGCCGCCGGGTACGGCTACGACCAGAACGGCTACCCGCAGCACGACCCGTACGGCCAGACCAACGTGCTGCCGCAGCAGCCCGGCGGTCCGACCACCGTCCTGCCGCAGGTCGGCCAGCCCGGCTACGGACAGCAGGGCGGCTACCCGGACGACGGCTACGGCCAGACCTACGCCGGCGCCCCGGCGGGCGGCGGCCACGACGACGGCTACGGCTCCGAGGGCGGCCGGCGCGGGGACCGGCCGAAGAAGAGCAACACCTCCTGGATCGTGCTGGCGGTCGCCGCCGTACTGGTCCTGGTCGGCACCTTCTTCGTCGCCCAGGCGATGTTCAACGGCGGTGGCGGCAGCAAGGAGCCCGCGAAGCTCGCCGCGCCGAGCCTGGTCGGCAAGAGCCTGGCCGACGCGAAGACGGCGGCCGCGCAGGCCGGTCCCAAGCTCGTGGTGACCGAGGGCGACAAGATCGCCTGCCCGGACGCCAACGTGAAGAAGGACCAGGTCTGCACCCAGAACCCGGCGGCCGGCACCCAGGTCGCGGAGAACGGCACGATCACCGTGCAGGTCTCCTCCGGCCCGGCCAAGGCGAACGTCCCGCCGGTGACCGGCAAGACCAAGGACCAGGCGACGCAGGCCCTCAGCGCGGCCGGCTTCACCAACGTCACCACCGAGTACAAGGACGACGACACCGCCCCGCAGGACACCGTCACCGCCCAGGACCCGGCCGCCAACAGCCCGGCCGACCCGAGCGCGCCGATCAAGCTGACGATCTCGCAGGGCAAGAGCAAGATCGCCGTTCCGTCCGTGCTCGGCATGCAGAAGGACGCCGCGGCGGCCCAGCTGCAGGGCGCGGGCTTCCAGGTCGACATGTCGAAGACGGTGGCGACGACCGACCCGACCAAGGTCGACACGGTCGCGTCGCAGACGCCCGCGGCCAACACCAAGGCCCCGGCCAACACGAAGATCCAGCTGGTCGTCTTCAAGGCGCCGGACAAGGCCCAGGTCCCGCCGCTGCAGAACGTCAAGCTGTCGGACGCCGTCAGCCAGCTCCAGAAGCTCGGCCTCGGCTACGCCGTGACCGGCCCGTCGGACCCGAACGCCGTGGTCATCATGACCAACCCGCCGGCCGGCACCATGCTGGACCCGAACACCCAGGTCAACCTGGTCACGAGGCCGGCCGATCCGCCCAAAGGGGGGGACCCCGGCCCCTCACCCTCCAACCCCAAAGGGGGGAACAACCCCTAAGCCCTTCTTCCCCTTCTTCTGAGGGGTCCTGAGGCTTGGTGGGGGTTGTCACGACAGCACCGAGGGCCCGTCGCAGCGACTGCGGCGGGCCCTCGGGCGTTCTCCGGCGGGCAGGAGCGGCTCAGGAGTGCCGCAGCTCGGGCGGCGGGGTCCGCCCGGCGTCCACGGGATCCACCCGGACCAGGCTCCCCCACACCGCCATCCGGTAGCGCGAGGTGTAGACCGGCGTGCAGGTGGTCAGCGTGATGTACCGGCCCGGGGCGGTGTAGCCGGAGCCGGTCGGGACGGGCGCGACGATGCCGGTGTCGTACTTGGACGTCTCCGGCAGGGTGTTGTCGACCTTGTAGACGTACCACTTGTCCTTGGTCTCGACGACGATCGCGTCGCCCCTGCGGACCGCGTCCAGGTCGTGGAACTTGGCGCCGTGGCCGTCCCGGTGCGCGGCCAGCGCGAAGTTGCCGGTCGCGTCCCAGGGCATCGCGGCGCGGTACGGCTGCTCGTACACCCCGGCGACGCCCTCGGCCAGGGTGTCGGTGTCGGCGCCCATCCGGATCAGCACCTGGTAGTCCTTGCCCATCGCCGGGACGTGCAGGAAGCCGACCCCGTCCCCGGCCGCGTAGGCGGGCGCGGCGGCCGTCGCTCCGGGCGTCGGCGAGGGCGTGCCGGTGGGGCCCGCGGCCCAGGCGCTGCGCAGCTTGTCGGAGGCCTCGGACGCCGAGCGGTCCGCCTCGACGTTGGTCCACCAGAGCGAGTAGGCGACGAACAGGCCGAGCACCAGGCCCAGGGTGATCAGGAGCTCGCCGAGGACCCCGAGGACGGCCGGCGCCCGGCCCCTCCCGCGCCGCGCCGGCTCCGGTCCGGGCGCACCGCCCGGACCGGGTTCCGGGAAGGCCTCCACGGCCGTCTCGTCCTGCGTCACCGGTGCTCCCCCTCCGTCGCCTGCGGCCGGGTGGCTACCCGCCCGCGATCGCGGCCGGCTTGCCCTGGCTGCGCGGCCGTTCCTCGGTCATCTTGCCAAACAGGATGAGGCGGAACTTGGAGGTGAACTCCGGGGTGCAGGTGGTGAGGGTGATGTACCGGCCGGGGCCGGTGTAGCCGGAACCGTTCGGGACGGCCTTGATCACGCTGACGTTGCTGGGGGAGGTCTCCGGGATGCCGCCGGTGATCTCGTACGTGTAGTACGCGGTGGCGGTCTCCACCACGACCTGGTCGCCCTTGCCGAGCTTGTTGATGTACCGGAACGGCTCGCCGTGGGTGTTGCGGTGCGCGGCGAGCGCGAAGTTGCCGGCCTTGTCGGCCGGCATGCCGGTGCCGGTGTAGTGGCCGACCAGGCCGTTGTCGAGCACCGCCGACTTGGAGGTGCCCTCGGCGATCGGGAACTTCAGCCCGAGCTTGGGCAGGTAGATGATCGCGAAGCCCTTGCCGGGCTCGAACGTCTCGGGTTTCGCCGGATCCGGTGCCGGCTGTCCCGGCTGGCCGGGCTGGGCGGCGTCGAACTGCTTCTCCAGCTGGCTGCGGGCGCCGTCGGCGGCCGCGTCGGCCTGCACGTTGGTCCACCACAACTGGTACGAGACGAAGAGCAGCATGACGACGCCGAGCGTGATGCACAGCTCGCCGACCAGGCGCGCCGCGATCACGACCGGGGACTCCTTGGGCCGCGCCCGCGGCCCCGCGCCCTTGCCGGAGGCCCGGCGCCGCCCGCCGCCCGGGCGCACCGAGGTGCGCCCCTGGGCGGCCCG